>DASRMF010000076.1:0-14879 GCA_035648055.1 Atribacterota bacterium | reverse complement strand
AATACTATATGATTGTCTAATCGAGTATAACTTCTATCGACCTCATAGGAGCTTGAATCTTTTGACTCCTATTGAATATTGTAGTAAGTTATTAAATAACAAAGATACTTCAATGGTGCAAATGTATTGGACTCAAACACACATTTGATTTTTCAAGAGAAATCAAGTATAATTCTAATACAATGTTAAAAAATATTATTAAAAAACAATTAAAATTTATATTCAAATCTCTTCAGTATTCCTTCGAATAGCCATGCCCGGCTACAACATTTTCTACTTATTTTATCAATCTTGCGTTGTCGCACTTAACCACAGCGTCAATATTTATACTGTAATTAATCACAATATAATAAACGACAAACAAAAAACCAATCAAAAATTCCAACAGTTATTTAGCAAAAAAAAACAAAAAAAGGAGGTCACTAAATTCATATAATTAAACACAATTATTTCTTATGATTTGTTTCATTAAAATAATCTATGAAACATTAAGTCATCTTAATATGAAGCATTTTTACGTCTAAAAAACAAAAAAGGAGATTAAATAAATTTTATGAAAAACAAAATATTTTCAGTTATATTTATATTGTTAATTAGCATAATTTTAATAAGCTTGACATTGAGCGCAGCAGCAAAGGATAAGATTGTCTTTGCGGATCCGGGTTGGGATAGCGCCAGATTTCATAACGGCATCGCTCAAACCATCATAGAAGAAGGTTACGGTTACCCTACAGAGGTGATTGCCGGCTCTACTGCAGCTACTTTTTTAGGATTAATAGAGGGCGATATTGATGTTTATATGGAAGTATGGACAGCTAATTTAGGAGATACCTATTATGACCCTATAAAGGAAGGGATAATTATCGAGACATCGGTAAATTTTAACGATAATGCCCAGGGACTTTATGTTCCCACCTATATGATTGAAGGGGATAACGAAAGAGGGATTGAAGCAACTGCCCCAGATTTAAAGACAATATTTGATTTGAAAGATTACTGGGGAATATTCAAAGATGAAGAGGACCCTTCCAAAGGTAGAATTTACGGTGCTCCCCCAGGATGGAAAGTTGATGAGATTCTGAGAGCAAAAGTCAAAAGTTCTGGTTTGGATGAATATTATAATTATTTCAGTCCCGGTTCAGATAGTGCTTTAAGTGCCGCTATTGTTGGTGCTTACGAAAAAGGCGAACCTATTGTAGCTTATTACTGGGAACCTACCTGGGTTATGGGTATGCTGGATATGACCCTGTTGGAAGATGAACCCTATATTGAAGAAAAATGGACTGAGGAAAATGGTTATGCCTGTGAATTTGCAGCTATGGATATTGCAATTGCAGTTAATAAGGATTTACCCGAAAGAGCACCGGAAGTGGTAGAATTTCTGAAAAATTATCATACTACCAGTGCTATGGCTAGTGCAGCCCTGTCTTATATGATGAAAAACGAGAGTGATACCAGGGAGGCAGCAGTTTGGTTTTTAAAGACCAGAGAAGATGTATGGACAAAATGGGTACCGGAAGAAATTGCAGAAAAAGTAAAAAAAGCCATAAATTAAATTAGTTAAACATATAATGTTTTTTCTAAAATAAACATAAAAGAAAGGAATTGTTGCCTGCTTTGAAACAATAGAAGCAGGCAACAATTATCATTAGTATTATGAATATATTATTTGATTTTCCAGAATTTTTTACAATCAATATAGGCCAATATGTCGAGAGTTTTATAAAATGGCTAATCCATAATTACGATTTCTTTTTCGATGCAATCAAACAAGGGGTATTATGGTTCTTATTGCAGACACGGGGTGTATTTATGTGGTTTCCCTGGGTTGGTGTGATAATTATTGTATTTATTCTTGGATGGAAGCTTATTAATTGGAAATCCGGAGTTACTTTTGCCGGTTTACTTTTTTTAATCGGTGCCATGGGTTTATGGGATGAAACGATGCTTACTCTATCCGTAGTTTTGGTTGCAGTAGTAATTGCCTGTTTAATCGGTGTTCCCCTGGGTATTCTGATTGCCTATAATTCCCGTCTGGAAGCTATGGTAAAACCTGCATTGGATACCATGCAGACTATGCCCAGTTTTGTATATTTAATCCCGGCTATCATGTTATTCGGGTTAGGGAGCGTACCTGCTGTTTTTGCTACAGTAATTTACTCAACGCCACCCGTTATTCGCTTAACCAGTTTAGCCATAAAAGGTGTGTCTAAAGAAATGGTGGAAGCTGGAAATGCCTTTGGCTCAACGAAATGGCAGATTTTAACCAAGATAGAATTACCTCAGGCCTTTCCTACTATTATGATGGGAATTAATCAGACCACAATGATGGCAATGGCTATGGTGGTAATATCATCTATGATTGGAGCTAAAGGACTGGGGCTAAATGTTCTGCAGGCAATTAACAGAATTAATATCGCTATGGGCTTTGAAGCAGGGATAAGTATTGTTATTCTAGCTATTACCATTGATAGAATTACTCAGGGAATTGCCAATAAGTATAAATACCCAAAATAAGTCAAATTATCAATTTTTTCTAGATAAGAAAACCAAAGGAGTTTAGTCAGCTATGAGTGAAAAGATTAAAATAAAAGTAGAAAAACTAACTAAAATATTTGGGAAAAGACCCAAAGAAATATTAAAACGATTAGCAAAAAATCAAACAAAAAATATTATTTTTAAAGAGACAGGTCATACTGTCGGAGTAAGTAATGCTTCTTTTAACGTAAAAGAAGGGGAAATCTTTGTTATTATGGGTCTATCGGGAAGCGGAAAATCAACCTTGATTCGATGTTTAAATATGTTGAATAAACCTACTGCCGGGGATGTTTATGTGGATGGTGAAAATATTGTTAAATATAACCGTAAGCAATTGAGAGAATTTAGACAGAAAAAGGCTACTATGGTATTCCAGGGTTTTGGCCTTTTTAACCATCGTACCGTAATTGGAAATGTGGAGTATGGTTTAGAAGTTAGAGGAATGGATAAAGAAGAAAGGCATAAAATTGCTAAAGAAACTATTGATTCTGTTGGATTAAATGGATGGGAAGATAAATATATTACTGAATTAAGCGGAGGAATGCAGCAGAGAGTCGGTTTGGCTCGGGCTTTAGCGAATAACCCGGATATCCTATTAATGGATGAACCTTTTAGTGCTTTGGATCCTTTAATTCGCCGGGATATGCAGTTAGAATTATTAGACATTCAAGACAAATTAAAAAAGACCATCGTATTTATTACTCATGATGTAAACGAGGCCTTCAAACTGGGAGATCGCGTAGGGGTGATGAAGGATGCGGAAATTGTACAAATAGGAGTGCCTGAAGATATTCTAAATAATCCGTCTAATGCTTACATCGAAGATTTTGTCAGGGATATTGACCGTTCAAAGGTTCTGCAGGCTAAACATATTATGTTTAAGCCCGGGGCATTGGCAACCCTCAAACATGGATTAAAAGTGGCTATTAAAGAGATGGAAGCGAATGCGATTTCCAGCGTCTTTGTAGTGGATGAGAAACGAAGATTGCAGGGGATTGTAACTATTGATGATGCAATTGAAGGAATAAAGAATAATAAATCTATGCTGGATATTTTAAAACATGATTATTTTACTATTGATGAAGAAACCTATGTGCAGGAGCTGATACCCAAAGCAATTGAAACAAAATACCCAATTGCGGTGGTTAATGAGGATGATAAATTAGTTGGTATCATTGTAAGAGTATCGGTTTTATCCGGACTTGTATAGGATATATTTATGAATTTATTTTATAAGACAAAAGTAAATTTCAGAAACGAACTTAAATTAAAATCTGCCAGATGACCGCTGTACTAACTCAATAATTCAGTAACTTTTTCTCGCTTATTAGCCTAAACATAATTTAGAACTAGAAACACAGATTAAGAGAGAGGAAATGCGTAAAATAAATAAATAATACCCCAAATTAATATTTGAATGTTTTTTTATCTAGCGGGGAATCCCCACCTGTAAAGGCGGGGACGAGAGCAAATTCCCAGCAAATCGGGACAGACGATAGTCTGTTAAAGTGGGTACCACGCCTGTATTTGTATATAATATTTCTATATATTTTAAAGAACTCTAAATATTATTATTTAATTATTTAAATATCTCTGTGCCTTGAAACCATTATATTATAAAGTTTTTTATCATAGATTCGATTATTGCTTAATAAAAAATTTAACATTTACCTTGATATAATATTTCGTGTACGATATAATTATAAAAAAATAATGTTGGTGTAAATAGAATGGATAAAAATCATACAACAAGCGAAAAAGTTTTAATTACCTTAAGACAAATAATAAGAGCGATAGACATTCAATCAAAATATTTATATAAGTGCTATGGTCTAAGCGGACCTCAACTCATTATTTTACGAGAACTCTCCGGTGTACCAGAAATTTCTATCGGTCACTTAGCTAAAGAAATAAGCTTGAGTCAGGCAACTGTTACAGATATCCTGGATCGCTTGCAAGATAAAGAATTTATTATTAGACAAAGAGATAATTATGACAAAAGAAGAGTATTTATAAAAATCACCGAAAAAGGAAAAATAGCCATGGCCATTGGGACAAAACCTTCTCTTTTAAACGAAAATTTTACTCAAAGGTTCAATCAACTGGAAGACTGGGAACAAACCCTTATTCTTTCTACGATTCAAAGAATTGCTTCCATGATGGAAGCTGAAAAATTAGCCAAAAAAGATTTACAAAAAAAGTTGGAAAAATTCAAAGTAGATAAAATATAAAAGGGAGGAAGAGCAAAACAGAATGGAAATTTCTTTTATGGAATTCTTGGGCTATTACCAGGGAATAATTTTAAAAGAATTACTAAGGCACTTAGAAATAATTGCCATTAGTATTCCGATATCGCTTATTGTAAGTATTCCGTTAGGTTTCTATATTTCCCCCCGACCTAAGCTGGCTAAGTTTGTTATTTATATTACCAGTATTTTAATGACCATACCGAGTCTGGCTTTATTTGGTTTTATGGTTATTTTATTAGCACCACTTAAGTTGGGATTAGGGATGGTCCCGGCAATTATTGCTATAGCTTTATATTCACTTCTTCCCATTACCAGAAATACATATATAGGCCTCAATCAAGTTCCCCAGGGAATGATAGAAGCGGCTAATGGTATGGGGATGTCCAGTAAACAAATTTTATGGAAAATAAAAATTCCTTTATCAATACCAGTAATTATGGCCGGTATTCGTAACGCTATTGTATTGGGTGTCAGTGTTGCTACTTTTGCTTCTCTGGTAGCTGCCGGTGGGTTGGGTTTTTTTATCTTCGCTGGAATCGGTCGTTCTAATTTAAAAATGGTATTGGTTGGAGCCATCCTGGTTTCCGCCTTAGGAATTGGGGTAAATTACTTTTTACTTACGGTAGAAGATTGGGTTACTCCTAAAGGTTTAAAAATTAAAAGATAAAAGAAAAGGAGAATCCTGCTATGATTGAATTAATTAATGTAACCAAAAAATTTGGGGAAAAAGTAGCAGTTAATAATCTTAGTTTAAATATTGAAAAAGGAAAACTAACTATGCTTATTGGTCCTTCCGGTTGCGGAAAAACTACAACTATGAGAATGATTAACCGCCTGACACCATACAATAAAGGAGATATTAAATTAAACGGGGTTTCGATCAATAAAATAGACCCGGTAAAATTAAGAAGAAGTATTGGATATGTGATTCAAGAAATAGGCCTTTTCCCCCACTTCACTGTTTACGATAATATTGCTACTGTACCGCGTTTACTAAAATGGGATGAAAAGAAAATTAAAAAAAGGGTAGAAGAATTATTGGATATAGTAACCCTGGATATTAATTTTGCCTATAAATATCCCCTACAACTTTCCGGAGGAGAAAGACAAAGAGTGGGTCTAGCCAGATCCTTGGGTGCTGATCCGGAAGTCTTACTAATGGATGAACCATTTGGAGCAATCGATCCAATAAATCGCTTAAAATTACAAGATTCCTTTCTGGAAATCCAGGAAGAAATTAAGAAGACTATTGTTTTTGTAACCCATGATATCAATGAGGCTATCAAATTAGGAGATAAAGTCGCTATTATGAAGGATGGTAGTTTGATTCAATATGACAATCCATCCGAGATATTGGCTAACCCTGCAAATAAATTTGTGGAAAAATTGCTGGGACAAGAGCGAAGCATCAAAGCCCTTTCCCTAAAAAAAACAAAGGACTTTATTCTTAAAGATAATTTTGTTACTGTCTCTGATGAAGAGACAGAAAGAGAAATAACTAAAAAACTTCAGGAAAAGAAAGCAAACATAGCTTTTGTTCTGGATAAAGACAATAAGCTTATAGGCCGTTATTGGCTGGAGAAATCTAAAAAGAATGAACAAGTAGAAATTAACTTTGATGATAGCCCCGTTTTTGCAGAAAGAAATAACACTTTAAGCGAAACCCTTTCTACAATGTTAGAAAGTGGTGAAAAATTATTGCCTGTAGTTAACCGGAAAAAAATATTTGTAGGGATAATTAAATTAAACAATATATTTGAAGAAGTTAACAAATAAAAACATAATAACTGGAGACATTCATGATATTCCTTAATTATTTTCTCGAAAATTATAATAAAATTTTCAGATTATCTCTTCAACATTTCTGGCTTTTTATAATATCACTCATTATTGCAATAATTATAGGAGTAACTTTGAGCATAATAGCTACAGAAGAAGGAAGAGAAAAGATTGGAAAAGTAATTATTTCTATTACCGGGGCAGCCCAGGCAGTCCCCTCTATTGCGGTTATTGCTTTAGTATTTATTTATGTGGGTATTGGCGCAACACCAGCAATTATTTCTCTAATTATTTATAGTCTGGTACCTATTGTTTTTAATGCTACTTCGGGGATTCTCAGTGTTAACAAAAATATAATAGAAGCAGGTAAAGGGATGGGGTTTACCCGTAATCAGATTTTATGGAAAATAAAGATTCCCATTGCTATACCGGTTATTATGGGGGGGATCCGCAGCGCATCTACTATTATTATAGGGACAGCTGTTGTTGCCTCGCTTATAGGAGGAGGTGGACTTGGTGATTTAATTTTTATCGGGTTAAAACTTAATAAACCCGAAGCTCTTTTTGCAGGCGCATTTTGTTCAGCTTTAATGGCTATTATTGTAGATATAATTTTAGCCCGGGTTGAAAAAACAATAACCCCAAAAGGGCTAAAAGCAACAAAATAAAAAAATAAAAGGAGAAAAAAAATGAAGAAATTTACAATTTTACTTGTCGTGATTTTTTTACTGGTTGGAACTATTGCCACTTTCGCTCTGGCAAAGAAAGAAATTACAGTTGGTGCTAAAGACTTTACCGAACAATATGTTTTAGGAAATATAATGTCAATTTTATTAGAAAACAGCGGGTTTGAAGTATCAGAAAAATTTGGAACTGGTAGTGCAATTACCCGAGAAGGATTGACATCCGGACAGACTGATCTATATGCAGAATATACCGGAACTGCTTCTTTGGTTTACTTAAAACACGAAGAAGTAATTACCGACCCAGTAGAATTATATAATAAAGTAAAAACAGAAGATTTAGAAAAGAACGGTATTGTCTGGTTAGATCGCTCCAAAATAAATAATACCTATGCCATTGCTCTTACTAAAGAGCAGGTAGCAGAAATTGGTGGTACCTTATCTGACCTTGCTGAATATGTTAATCAACATCATGATCTTCTCTGGGGAATTGACCATGAATTCGCTGAAAGGGTGGATGGTTTACCAGGTTTGGCTGAGCATTATGGTATGAATATTAACAAAGAAAATATTAGAACAATGGATATAGGCTTAACCTATGAAGCATTAGATCGAGGACAAACTGATATAACCATGGTTTTTGCTACTGATGGTAAAATCAAAAAATATGGTCTCCAAGTATTAAAAGATGACCAACAATTTTTCCCGGTATACAACATCTGTGTCAATGTAAGAGAAGAAGTCCTGAATAAATACCCGGAAATCAGGGAAATTTTAAAACCAATTTCTGAACTGGATGATGTAACTATGACAGAATTAAATTATCAAGTCGACGCTACCGGCTTACCGGCAAAATTAGTCGCTAAAAATTTCTTAAAAGAAAAAGGGTATATAAAATAATCAAACTTGGAATTTTCCAAACTAAGATTTAAAGTTAAAGCACTTCCTGGAAAATCCGGGAAGTGCTTTTTTTAAAAAACAACTTTTTAAATAAAAAAATAAATACTAAAAATCTTAATAAAATTATAAAGGAGATTTTTATGAGTGGTATTGTTGCTGCTTTTGGCAACCCAAAACTATCTGAAATTCAACAGATGCAAGAAACAATTAAATATAGGGGTAAATATACTTCCGGTATCTTTCAAAAAAAAGATGTTATTTTAGGACAAAATTATTTTGAAGTAGATAAGGGCAGAAAAGGTTTAATGGATATACCAGTCCATTCCTCGGAAGATTCGGAAACCAGAATCTGTTATGATGGGCAAATGGGAAATTGGGAAACCTTGGCTCAACAATTCGGGGTTAAAAATGAACCATTTATCGAAGAAAGAATTCTACTCACTTTATTTAAAAAATACGGAAAAGGCATGCTGGAATATCTTAAAGATACTATTTTTGCTTTTATCATTTCTGACGGTAAAAAATTGCTGGCCGCCCGTGATATTCTAGGAGTAAAAACCTTGTTCTACGGTTATAAGAAAAATTCCGATACAATTTATTTCTCCACCGAACTAAAAAGTCTTATTCAAATTACCAGCGATGTCTACGAATTTCCCCCTGGTCATTACATGGATAATTCCGGTCAATTAAAAAAATTTGGTAAATTGCCTGCACTTGTAACCGGTAATATGGAAAATGAAAAGATCGATAATATTACTCAAACCCTGCTCAATATGATTGAAGAAAGCTTTTGCCGCCGAGTAGAGTTAAAATATAAAATAGGTTGTTTGTTAAGCGGGGGATTAGATAGCAGCATCATCGCCAGTGTTTTTAATAAATTTAACATAAAAAACAATGGTCCTGGAGCAAGAATTAAAACTTTTTCTGTAGGAGTAGGAGAAAGTGAGGATTTAAAATATGCCAGGTTAATGAGTAAACATATTAACTCGGAACACTATGAAGTAAAAGCTATAGTTTCAGAAGTTATTAATATATTACCTCAAGTAATTTATTACCTGGAATCATTTGATCCTTCTCTGGTACGTAGTGCTATATCTAATTTCCTTATTTCCCGCTATGCTAATTCCCAAGGAATTCAAGTACTCCTTTCCGGAGAAGGGGGAGATGAACTGTTCGGTGGATATGCACATTTTAAAGACTCGAGTAGGAAAAATATATTTAAACAACAGAAAGAAACCTTAGAAGCTCTACATAATAATGCAGCTCTAAGATTGGATAGAATGAACTCTTGTCATTCCATCAAGGTTATTACTCCTTTTATATCCGAAGAATTATTAAATTTTGCCCTGGAAATACCGATAAAACACAAAATTAAAAAAATAGATAATGGTAACATGATCGAAAAATGGATTTTACGAAAAGCTTTTGAAGAACAATTACCGGCCCCTATTACCTGGAGAACAAAACAGGAATTCTCCAAAGGGTCCGGTTCGGCCAATGTATTAAAAAATTATTTTAATGAAATTATTCCGAATAAAGAATTTCTGGAAGAAAAAAAGAAATACCCTCTTGTTCGGAATAAAGAAGAGCTTTACTATTTTCGCATATTTATCAAATATTTTGGAGATGGAAAAGCAATTCAGACTGTAGGACAATGGGATCTTACTTAAAAATAAGGTGGTATGAATGTAGATAAACACGGCGTAGTCTATTATTCCCCCACCTATAATTGGAGTCACGAAGATGTAATGGCCTACATAGAGAATTTTAATATCAAGTTGCCACCTTTATACAGATGGACTAACGGATTTCAAGTGGGGACCGGCCGGCCCCTGGGCCGCCCGAGAACATACCGGTTCTATGCAAAAAGGATGGGAAGAGGTTTACAATATTAACCCCTCAATAGTCGAAAAGGCAGTAAGACATATAACCTCTGTAGCAAAGTTTTTGGAAAATTCAAAATAAATTAACAAAACAGAAGGATTTAAAAAAAATTAAAAGAGGTAAAATTAATTATGCCAAAATATGAATGTCCGGACTGTCATAGAAAATTTCTTTACCGGTTTCTTCCTAAATTTTGTCCTTATTGCCGTGGTAAACTAAATGAAATAAATTCTGATGTTCAGAAAAAGCCAGATAAACGGAAACAAAGAAAAGATATTAAGAAAAGGAAATAATTAAATGAAAATGAATTTTGATGATCCTATACGGGATGGGGTCGCAACCGTTGTAGTGATGACGATATTGATTTACCTGATAAGTAAAATTTATTGATAAAATCCCGGTGATCCGGTTTTTTCTTTTGTATCCCTTTATCGGGTTGCCGTCCCCTGCTCCTTGGGTCTTAAAGTGTTTCTCTCCGGGGAGCATCTCTTTAAAAAAATAATGGTATTAGCTTGATAGCATTTTTTAGTCAATCATAGGATATCAGGAAGGTTAAAGAATGGATATAAAACTTACACAATTAAGATAATTAAGGCTATAAGACCACGGGCTTATAAATTAAAAATATTTGATACCAATAATAAAATGATTGCATTTATTAATTTCAATGATAATTTCGAAGGTCTAATTAACTATATTTTATGATTTTTAAAAATAAATAATATTTTTTTAAAAGTTTGCAGGAATTCGGGGTAGCTAAGGAGTATAATTATAAAGAAGTACATCGTATATAGTATATCGTATATCGCGAGGAAAGTAGTGAAGAGTAATAAGTGATAAGTAATTAGTAATAAGTTTCAGTTTGCAAGTTGTGGGTTTTCTTTGTTTTGTCATTACGAGGAATGAATAAGCCTGCCCCAGCGAAAGCAGGGGAAGTAATCTCAACCCGGGATTGCTTCGTTCCCTGAGGTCACTCGCAAAGACAGTTTCGTGGATATCGTGTTAAACTTTTACGCAATACGATATAAAAAGGAGGTAGATAATTTCGATGTTAAAAGAAAGGAATATTCTTAGGATTAAATTGTGGTTATTTGTATTGATATTTTTAATCATTTTTTCCGGAGTAAGTATGGCACAGGAGGCAGCTAAGGATTCGGAATATCTGCAAAAAATTGTTCTTTGTAAAGATATTCTGGAAAAGAACCCACTGCGACAGACCAATTTTTTCTTTCCCCAGGATGAGAAAGTAGTTACCTGGTTCAGGTTTTCCTATGATTCTCCAGAAAATTTTGTGCTAAAATGGGAATGGATTACCCCTCAGGGGAAATTATATCACCGGGGAGAACTGGAGATAGAAGCCGGTAGTTATAGTAATTACCGCACCTGGCATTGGATAAAGATTAAGGGTAATTATGCCTCTCAATTACCAGGAGAGTGGAAAGTAAAAGTGTATATTAATGATACTTTTTTAGCAGAGAGGAATTTTTTTATCGTGGGTCCTCTTTAAGGCATGAAAAAAAAATTTAATTTATTGTTGATTAATCCTTGGATTTATGATTTTACGGCTTATGATTTCTGGTCTAAACCCTTGGGGCTATTATATATCGCCAGCATCTTGAGGGAACAGGGTTATAAGATTAGTTATATAGATTGTATGGACCGTTATAATCAGGAGGTTCTAAAACTACAGAATAGGGAATTTCCTAAAAAAGATGAATTTGGCCGGGGTCCTTTCTATAGAGAAGAAGTCAAAAAACCTGCAATTTTAAAAGATATACCTCGACGATATAGCAGGTATGGGATTAGTGAAGAAATTTTTCTGAATAGATTAAAAAAGTTTCCTTTGCCCCAGGCAGTATTGATTACCTCTATTATGACCTACTGGTATCCGGGAGTGTTCAGGGCGATAGAGAAAATTAAAGAAATTTTTCCCGGCATTCCCGTAATTTTGGGAGGTGTCTATACTACTTTATGTTTTGAGCATGCTTCTAAATTTTCTGGCGCTGATTATGTAATAAAAGGTAACAATATAAGAGATTGGTTGAAAATATTAGAACAGCTTAGCGGGAATATAAATGACTATTCAAAATACGAAAAAGGATTAGATTGCCTGCCTTATCCGGCCTGGGACCTCTATTCCAATCTTGATTATATCTGTATCTTATCCTCTAGGGGTTGCCCTTATCGCTGCAGTTATTGTGCTTCCTTTAAAATAAATCCCAAGCTGGAGTTTAGAGATCCCGAAGAGACAGTTAAAGAAATAGAATATTGGAACAAGAAAAGAGGAGTAAGAGATTTTGTTTTTTATGATGATGCCTTATTGATAAATTTGGAAGATAATTTTCTGCTTATCTTAGAGGGATTAATCAATAGAAAACAGGCCATTAGGCTCCATACTCCTAACGGCGTTCATGCCCGAATGATAAATAAAAAAATAGCCGTTAAGATGTACCAGGCAGGGGTAGAGACCATTAGGTTAGGATTTGAGACAGTAGATCCCCGGGTCCAATTAGAGACAGGGGGGAAGGTAAATAATCTTGAATTTAAGAAGGCAGTGAATTGCCTCTTGGAAGCAGGATTTAAATCTTCTCAGATCGGGGCTTATCTTTTAATCGGAATACCCGGACAGAATATCCAGGAAATTATTGATTCTATTCGTTTTGTAATAGATTGTGGCGCCCATCCGCGTTTGGCAAAGTTTTCGACCATTCCGGGCACAAAGGTCTGGGATGAAGCCAAAACCTATTTTAATTTAGAGGGAGAGATTGACCCCCTTTTTCATAATGATGCACTTTTACCTTATTTGTCACCGAATATTACAGATAAAGTCTACCAGCAGATAAAATCGATAGCAAAAATATAAATGACACAAGCTAAATGTGCTATAATTGAAATAAAATGTACCATAGATTTTCGAATATAATAATTGGAGGTGATTTAAAAAATAGGTTATCCTCAGACTATAAAAGCAAACAAGGATAAGAAACAAAAGTTAACAAAAATAGCATACATAAATTAGTAGATGTGGATATTTTATAAAGCATTCAATATTATAAGGAGGAGAAACGAATGGAGCTGTTAAAGGTCTCATCTAAGTCGAATCCTAAAGCAGTAGCCGGTGCCTTAGCAGGAGTAATGCGGGAAGAAGGAAAAGCAGAACTACAAGCAATTGGGGCAGGAGCGGTAAATCAGGCAGTTAAGGCGATTGCTATTGCTCGAGGTTTTACCGCAAGTAGTGGTGTTGATTTAGTCTGTATACCGGCTTTTGTAGATGTAGAAATTGAAGGAGAAGAGAGGACTGCTATTAAATTTTTGGTTAAACCCGGATAAAAGATGATATTTCCGATGTTACTCCAGGTGAAAAGTGATAAGAAGATTTAAGAAGTTATTAAAAATAAGGGATTGGTTTAGAAAGTAATTTATAGCAAAAGCGACTTAATAGAAAAAGAAAATTAAAAAAATATTATAGTAAAGGGGGAGGGTTAAGGTTAGTATGGATAAAAAAAATGAGAAAATAGAAAAAATAGAGGATGTAACTACCCAGAAAACCGAAAAAATAGCTGGGGAAATAAAGAAAGAAGAAAAGAAAGAAGAAAAAGTTAAGGCCAAGGAAATTTTGGGAGAAGTTAATATCGTACCTGAGGTAATAGCGACCATAATTAGCAGAACAGTAATCGGCATACCTGGAGTGGCTGGATTAGCTACTCGCGCCAAAGGCGGGATAGGAACTTTATTGGGGACCAAAGAATTAGAAAAAGGGATAAATGTTGATCTTAGAGAAAACAAAGAAGTTTCTACCACTATTTCGGTTATTTTAGAGTATGGTTCCATAATAATTGATGTAGCTAAAGAAATTCAGAAGAAGGTAAAAGGGGAGTTAGAAACCAAAACCGGACTTAAGGTTACCGGGATAAATGTAAACATTCAGGGTGTGCATATAGAAGAAAAGAAGTAGTTAATATATCAAAGGAATAGGCCTATCAGGTTTTAAAAATTACCTGGATAGGCCTATTTACATTTAACTTGTTAGTATAATCAAAATATTTTATTATTTTACTTTACCTTTTAATTCCTTTCCTGCTTTAAAGAAAGGTACGTTCATAGCCTTTACTTGGATTTTTTCGCCAGTACGTGGATTTCTTGCTATTCGAGCATCTCTATGTCTTACACCAAAAGTTCCGAAACCTACCAATCTAACTGCATCGCTTTTTGCTAAACAATCAGTAATATTTTCAAATACACACTCAACAGCTATTTTAGCTTCCCGTTTAGTACAACCAACATCGCCTGCTACCTTATCGATTAATTCACCTTTGTTCAATATTTTCACCTCCTTTCGTTTTATAACGGAATGCCCTACAAAAATAGGGGTAGAATATAAGTAATTTTAAGCATCTCGTTCTACTACTAATATAGTATACGACAAGTATTTTAAAAATCCTTCTTTTTTTTGAAATTATTTTTTAATTTTTTTAAGAAAAAACAGCGTTTCTAAGCATTTTTAGCAAATTTAATCTAAATTATCATTCATGAGCTAGTTTTCTTATATATAAAATAGGAATATGTTAAACAATTATAGAAGAAATTGCTATATATTGCAAGCGTTTTAACTCATTGAGGGTAATTTAGTTGTAATAAAAGTCCCAAAATCTTTAGTTATGTTAGGGTTCTAAGTGTTTAGCAAGGAAAAAAATTTAGTATCTCTTTGATTTTACGGGATATTTTTGCTTATTTTTTATGGTATAATAAACAATAAGTGGTATGCTGCAAAGCTTGTAATAACAGATTATCATAAGAAGGGATAGTAATTTGAATTTTTACGCGATACGCGATTCGCAATACGAAA
>DASRMF010000075.1:0-12529 GCA_035648055.1 Atribacterota bacterium | reverse complement strand
GAATCGCAAATATTACCTCACAGTTAAAATCTTCAAATTAGGCACAGCAGTTACCGATAAAATCGGCTTAGTACAAATTATTCCTTATATGAAAAAACTTTCTCAACAATTTAATGAAACAGTCAATTTAGCCATTCTGGATAGAGATGAAATTACCTATCTTTATAGTGCAGGCAGTGATAATACCCTTAGATTAGATTTAAAGATTGGTTCAAATCAACCTGCTTATTGTGCTGCTGTGGGGAAAGTCTTATTAGCTTATTTAAGCGAGCAGGAGTTAGATGGTTATCTAGAGAAAGTAAGATTAAAATCCTACACTCCTTATACTATTACCAGTAAAGAATATTTAAAGAAAGACCTGAAATTGATTAGAGAGAGAGAATATAGTTTTGTAAATGAGGAGTATATGCAGGGAGTAACTTGTGTAGCTGTTCCCCTAAGAGACCAGCAAGGAAAAGTTTGTGCCGGTTTAAGTTTTAGTGTTCCCACAGCCAGAATGGATAAAGGAAAGCTGCCCCACTTAATAGATTCTTTAATTTCTACAGCAAAAAAAATTACCATACCAGGATTTTTCTAGTATACCGGTTGACCGGTAGACAGGGAGACTGGCGAATTTTAAAAATTAGGAGGAAAAAATTGAAAGTAAAAGAAATTTTAACCGAAAAAGAAGGAGGAAAATTATTTTTACTTGGCAATGAAGCTGCTGTCCGAGGCGCACTGGAAAGCGGTGTTTCGCTTGTTTCTACTTATCCCGGCACTCCTTCCTCAGAGATAGGAGATGTATTTTGTAAAATTGCCCGGGAAGCAGGAGTATATTTTGAATTTTCCTCCAATGAGAAAGTGGCATTAGAAGTTTCGACTGCTGCTGCAGCTGCTGGATTACGTTCCTTTGTTTTTATGAAACATGTGGGGTTAAATGTAGCGGCAGATTCTTTTATGAGCACAGTTTATACCGGGGTGCGGGGAGGAATGATTGTCTTATCTGCCGATGACCCTTCTATGTACTCATCTCAAAACGAACAGGATAATCGTATCATGGCCCGCTTAGCGGGGATTCCTCTGCTCGAACCCTCTAATCCGCAAGAAGTAAAAGACCTGATGAAATTTGGCTTTGAGTTATCGGAACAATTTAAGATTCCCATACTTATGCGTACTACTACCAGAATATCTCATATGAGAGGGATAGTTAATCTGGGCCCAGTTGTTAAAGGAAAGGAAAAAGGGGTTTTTGAGAAAGACCCGGCTCAATTTGTAGTGATGCCGGCTAATATGGTAGCAAGAAGGAAAGAGTTAATTGAAAAATTAACCCAGATTAAGGAAATTGCCAATAACTCTCCCCTTAATAAGATAATTGATAAAGGTGGAGACAGTTTTGGGATTGTAACCAGCGGTAGTGCTTATAATTACGTAATGGATGTGGTTAGTGAAAATAATCTAAAAGTGAAAATTTTAAAACTAACTTTTTCTCATCCTTTCCCGGAAAAATTAGTCTTAGATTTTATAAATAGTGTGGATAGTATATTGGTAGTAGAAGAAGTAGAGCCGGTAATGGAAAATGAAGTTTTGGCCATAATAGGAAAGTATAATATAGGAAAAAAAGTATATGGTAAGTTAGACGGGACTCTTCCTAGAATTTACGAATTTAATCCAGATATTGTTTCAGCGGGGATAGCAAAAATAATAGATAAAGAATTAATCAAAAAAGAGGAATTTAGTACTAAACTTCCCTTGCCTTTACGTCCACCGGTACTCTGTCCCGGATGTCCTCACCGTGCAACTTCCTTTGCCCTAAAGAAAGCTATAAAAAAATTAAAATTAAAAGAAGAAGATATAATCTATTCCAGTGATATAGGATGTTATGCCCTGGCCATTCAACCACCTTATAAGATGGCTGATTACTGTATATCGATGGGATCAAGTATCGGGATCGGTTGCGGATTTGCTAAAGCAACTAATCAGAAGGTTATTTCTTTTATCGGAGATTCTACCTTTTTCCATGCAGGAGTTCCTCCGCTGATTAATGCTGTACATAATAAAGATAATATTTTGGTAGTAATTTTGGACAATAGGATAACCGGGATGACCGGAGGACAGACTAATCCGGGGGTACCAATAGATGGAATGGGGAATTCTGCCCCCGAAGTTTCTATAGAGAAGATTGTCCGAGGAGTAGGTGCAGGTTTAGTTAAGACTATTGACCCGGTTGATTTGAAAAAGACGGAAGAAATATTTAAGGAAGCTCTGCAATTTAAAGGCGTGGCAGTGGTTATTACCAAACATCCTTGTGCCATGATTACTGATGCGGAAAACAGGAAAAAAGGTATAAGTATCAAATATACCATTAACCAGGAAGAGTGCAGCAAGTGCTTAATCTGTGTGAAGAATTTTACCTGTCCGGCTATTTATATAGAAAAAGATGGTTCTGTTAATATCAACTCATTATTATGTGATGGTTGTGGAGTTTGTGCCCAGGTATGTCCAAAGAAAGCGATAGAGGTGAAAAAATGAAAAATAAAAATATCTATAAAATTCATCTTATTGGAATAGGGGGTCAAGGAACTATAAAGGCTTCTACAATTATAGGAGAAGCAGCGATGAAAAAAGGTTTGAATGTGGTGATGAGTGAAGTTCATGGAATGGCTCAAAGAGGGGGCACAGTAATAACTGAACTTAAAATTGGCGAAGCACAAAGTCCTTTGATTGAAGAGGGAGGAGCAGATTTATTGATTGCCTTTGAACTGACAGAAGCTCTAAGGTCTTTAAATAAAGTAGGTAGAGATTCTTTTGTTATAGTAAACAGTTCTCCCGTTGTACCCTTTACTGTTTCGCTCGGTATTTCAGAATATCCTGAGCTATCTTCTGTCTTTAAAGAATTAAAAACCAAAATAAAAAATTTATTAATAATCGATGCCCAGAAAATAGCTAAAGAAGCAGGAAGCATTATCTCGGAAAATATGGTTCTGCTCGGAGCAGCAGCTGCTATTCCTCAGTTTCCTATAGATAAGGATTTAATTATTCAGTCTATGAAGGAAAACTTACCACCTAAAAGCATTGAAACTAATTTAAAGGCTTTTGAAAGTGGGTTTGCTGAGGGAAAAAAAGGAGGGAAGAGTATTGGAATTTAATAGTAATCTGAAAAAGATAAAACCTTCGGGTATAAGAAAACTGTTTGATTTAGCTCAAGGGAAAAAAGGCTTAGTCAGTTTTGGGATAGGGGAGCCTGATTTTATCACTCCTACCCATATTCGTGAGGCAGCTAAAAAGGCCTTGGATGAGGGCTACACTCGTTATACTCCCAATTTAGGGTTTCCGGAGTTTAGAGAAGCCTTAGCTAATAAATTAAAACAGAAGAATAAAACATCGGTTACACTTGATGAAGTATTAGTAACTTCCGGGGGTACAGATGCCTTATTCTTTGCTTTTTACACTCTTATTAATCCAGAGGACGAAATAATTATTCCTGATCCTGGTTTTGTGACTTACGAATCCCAGATATATCTTGCGGGAGGGACACCGGTATATCTTCCTTTGCGGGGAGAAAATAATTTTCATCCTGATTTAGAAGAATTGAAAAATTGCATCACCCCCAAAACCAAGGCTATCCTCCTGAATTCTCCCAGTAATCCTACCGGAGCTGCTTTTAACAAAGAAGAATTATTAGCAATTGCCGAGATAGCAAAGGAAAAAGATTTATTCATAATCAGTGACGAGCTTTACGAAGATATAGTCTATGATGGTAGAGAACATATCAGTATTGCTTCTTTGCCCGGGATGAAAGAAAAAACTATTAGTATATTTGGTTTTTCCAAGAGCTATGCTATGACCGGATGGAGATTGGCTTATCTTTCTACCCCACCTAATATAGTAAAAGAAATAGCGAAACTGTTACAAAATAGTTCCGTATGTGCAAATTCTATAGCTCAGAGAGCGGGTCTGGCAGCAATCCAGGGTTCGCAGGATTGTGTTAAGGAGATGTTTACCGCTTATAATAAAAGAAGAAATGTCCTAATTAAAGGGCTAAATGAAATTAATGGATTGAGCTGTTATACGCCCGAAGGTACTTTTTACGCTTTTGTAAATATTAAAGACACAGGAATGACCTCTGAAGAACTATCTACGTATCTCTTAGAAGAATGTAAAGTAGTGACTGTTCCCGGTACTGCTTTCGGCGCACAAGGCGAGGGTTATATCCGCTTATCTTTTGCTACTTCTTTAGAAGATATTAAAGAAGGAATAAGGAGAATAAAGAAGGGAATAGAAAAAATAAATTAGTCGTTAGGATTTGGTTCGCTGGTTAGTTAGTTATTTGGTTAACTGGTTTTAAGATTAAATCCTTAACTATCTAACCAAGCAACTAACTAACTAACTAATTACGGAGGAAAATATGAAGGAAAATATTTTGGTAATTAATCCCGGTTCAACTTCTACCAAGATTGCTTTATTCAACTTAGAAGCTGAAGAAATTGCTAGTCAATCTGTTAATCATTCTACAGAAGAACTTTCCCAATTTAAATCTCTACTAGAACAGGGACCAATCAGGAAAAAGATAATTTTAGACACCTTAAAAAAGGAAAACATAGATACTAATTCATTAAAAGCTCTTATAGGACGAGGGGGAATATTAAAACCTCTGGCCGCAGGAACCTATACTGTAAACGATAAACTTATAGAAGATTTAAAAAATTCTCCCAGAGAACATGCCTCTAATTTAGGAGGGATTATTGCCCGTGAAATAGCTGAAGAAATTGATGTTCCTGCCTATATTGCTGACCCTGTCTCTGTTGATGAATTTACCGATATTGCTCGGATTTCCGGGCTAAAAGGGATAGAAAGGGAATCCCTGCTTCATACTTTAAATATCCGGGCTAATGCTTTCCGTTACGCTAAAGAGCAAGGGAAAAAACTTGAAGAGATAAATCTTATTGTAGCTCATCTGGGTGGAGGGATATCTGTTGCTCCCATTGAAAAAGGAAAAATTGTGGATGTAAATAATGCCAATGATGGAGGACCTTTTTCACCCGAGAGAACCGGCTCTCTCCCTAATAAGGCTTTAATTCATCTGTGTTATTCCGGTAAATATTCAGAAAAAGAATTAATCAAGTTTATCACTCATCAGGGTGGACTTGTCTCTTATTTGGGGACCAATGATGTGAGAGAAGTAGTGAAGAAAATGGAGCAAGGAGATGATTATGCTAAGCTTGTTTTTGAGGCAATGTGCTACCAAATTGCCAAAGAAATTGGGGCAATGGCTACTGTATTAAAAGGAAAAGTTGAAGCAATTATTCTTACCGGAGGCATAGCTCATAACGAAATTTTAGTAAATAAGATAAAAGATCGTACGGGTTGGATAGCTCCGATTGTAGTTTATCCGGGAGAAGAAGAGATGAAGGCATTAGCCCAGGCAGTCATAAGAGTGTTAAATGGAGTGGAGAAAGCAAAAATATACTCTTAAAATAAAATTTAATCTGTGTAATCTGAATTTCAATTAGTGTAATCTATCCTAAATCTGAGTAATCTGTTCTATAATCTGCGTAATCTGTGTATGTAATCTATGGTAGTAATCTGTGCATTGGAGGTTAATAAATGATAAAAAGCTTTAAAGAATTATTTGCTAATCTAAAAACTAAAGGAAGAGAAAAAATTATCGTTGCCGGTGGAGAAGATATTGAAACCTTAAAAGCCCTAAAAGATTGTTATGACTATGGATTTGGAGAAGGAATTTTAGTGGGGGATAAAGCAGAAATTGAAAAGTCCATTTCTTTATTAGGCGAAAGTAATTTTGTAAAAGAGATTATTGAAGCAAAGGATGATTTAGAAAAAGCACGCCTGGCAGTAGAGAAGGTAAAAGAAGGAGGTACACTCCTTAAAGGGAAAATTAAAACTGCTACCCTTTTAAAAGCGGTGTTAAATAAAGAATGGGGTTTAAGGACTGATAAAATCGTCAGTGATGTTTTTATCTTTGAAGATAAAAGAGAAGAGAATCCCAAATTGGTATTAATGAGTGATGGGGGAGTAAACCTAAAACCGGATGTAAAGACTTTGATTGCAATTATAAATAATGCCGTTG
This sequence comes from Atribacterota bacterium, assembly GCA_035648055.1. GTDB lineage: Bacteria > Atribacterota > Phoenicimicrobiia > Phoenicimicrobiales > Phoenicimicrobiaceae > Sediminicultor. The sequence continues at coordinate 6,462 of DASRMF010000075.1, read as the reverse complement.
AAGTTGCCCATAAACTGGGAATAGAAATTCCCAAAGTCGCTCTTTTAGCTGCAGTAGAAACTATAAATCCCGATATGGAAGAGACCATTAAGGCAGGGATGATTTCCAAAATGAATGAAAGAAAGCAGATTACCGGTTGCATCATAGATGGACCGCTAGCATTAGATAATGCTATTTCAGAATTTGCTGCCCGAAAAAAAGGCATTACCTCACTGGTGGCGGGCAAAGCAGATATCTTAATTGTTCCTGATATTGCCTCTGGAAATATATTTGGCAAAGCACTTACCTATTATGCCAATTATCAGGTAGGACATACATTAGTGGGAACAAGGTTTCCGGTAATAATACCCTCCCGGGCAGATAGAAGTGATGTGAAATTAAATTGTATTGCCCTTTCTATCTTGTGTAGTAAATAAAAAATAGGGTCCCTATTTTTAAGGAAAGAATCTTTATGAAATCCTATAAAAAAATTATGGTTTAATGTTCCTAAAAGAGTAGTTTTCATAAACATAACCAAAAAAGTGGAAGATGCATTGCTCTTAAAAATAAAAAGCTGTAGGAAATAAAATACGACATAGGACCCCATCCCTTGTCGTATTTTTTTATGTCATTCCCATGAAACTCGTGCCTGCGAAAGCGGGTAACAGGAATACAATCTTTTTTTTACGACAAAGGATTGCTCCTTTGACAATAAAATTCCTGCAAAAACGAGAAAAAAGTTTTCTTGTATATTGCTTCCAATTGTGGTAAAATCTATGTTTGCACGTTCAATACAATTTTACAAAGTAATAAATAAAAGGAAATCAAAATAATGGAAGCTGTAAAGATAAGAAATATCGCCCTTATTGCCCATGTAGATCATGGTAAGACTACTCTGGTAGATGCTATGTTAAAGCAGAGCGGTACCTTTCGCGATAACCAGGAGATAAAAGAAAGGGTAATGGATTCTAATGATTTGGAAAGAGAAAGAGGGATTACCATCCTTTCTAAAAATACCTCAGTCCATTGGCAGGGGATAAAAATTAATATCGTGGATACGCCGGGTCATGCAGATTTTGGGGGAGAAGTTGAGAGAATCTTGAGAATGGTTAACGGAGTTCTTTTAATTGTAGATGCTTTCGAAGGGCCTATGCCTCAAACTCGGTTTGTACTGCGTAAAGCTATGGAATTAAATCTTATTCCCATAGTAGTCATTAACAAAATAGACAGGCCTAATGCTCGTCCTGCTGAAGTTTTAAACGAAATCTATGACCTATTTATTTCATTAGGGGCTAACGATGAGCAGATAGATTTTCCGGTTATCTATACTTCTGCCCGTTCGGGCATTTCCGGTTTTTCTCTTGATTCTTTAGAGGATAATTTAACACCTCTTTTTTTAACTATTTTAAAATATATACCTGCTCCTTTGGTGGAATATAATTCTCCTTTACAGTTATTGATTACCAATCTTGGTTATGATGATTATGTGGGGAAGATAGCAATCGGACTTATTAGTCGAGGAGAAATTCAGGAGGGAGAAACAGTCATTTTAATCAAGCGGGATAAAAGTCAGGTATTTAGTAAAGTAGTAAAACTTTATCTTTTCGAAGGATTAAAAAGAAAAGAAGTAAAGAGAGCTGATGCCGGAGAGATTGTGGCTATAGCGGGAATTAGCGAAGCTAATATTGGAGAGACAATAGCTTGTAAAGAAAAACCCGAGGCCTTAGCTAAAATAAAAATAGATGAACCTACTTTGACTGTAGATTTTACTGTTAATGATAGCCCTTTTGGTGGCCGGGAAGGAAAATTTGTCACCTCCCGCCATTTAAGAGAGCGTCTTTTTAAGGAAGTTGAAACCAACGTGAGCCTTAGAGTCGAAGAAGCAGAATCTATAGATACTTTTCACGTTTCAGGAAGAGGAGAGCTTCATCTTTCTATTCTCATTGAAAAAATGCGCCGCGAAGGATACGAATTTCAGGTTTCCAAACCCAAGGTTATTTTTAAAAATATTAAGGGAGCGAAATGTGAACCTATAGAACTTATGACCTGTGATATTCCTAAAGATAGCCTGGGAGTAGTTATGGAAATTTGCGGAAAGAGAAGGGCGGAGTTGGTTAATATGGTTGAATTTTCTTCTGATCAATTGCGGCTTGAATTTGAAATTTCGGCCAGGGGGTTAATCGGTTTTCGGGATGAATTTCTTACCAAAACAAAAGGTAAAGGAATAATGCATCATATCTTTCTTAATTATCAGCCATACAAGGGGCCTATCCCTACTCGTTCTCGGGGAGTATTAGTTGCCTTCGAAAGCGGTATAACCAGTACCTTTGGTCTTCATAATGCTCAGGGGAGAGGAACGTTATTTGTGTGCCCGGTTACAGAAGTTTACCAGGGAATGATCGTAGGAGAAAATAAAAGAAGCGATGATATGGAAGTTAATGTATGCAAGAAAAAGCACATTACCAATATGCGTGCAAGTGGGTCTGATGAATCCTTGCGCTTAGAGAAACCTCGTCAGTTTTCTTTGGAACAGGCATTGGATTATATCCAGGAGGATGAATTATTGGAGATTACTCCTTCTAATATTCGTTTGCGGAAAAAACTTCTGGACCATCATTCTCGTCTTCAGCGGGTTAAAGGTTTAAAGGTTAGTTAATATATAAAAAGGGGATAGGTAAAATACCCATCCCCTTTTTATCACGTAGATTTAAGGAAATAATATTTTAATAATCTTTCTAATATCTTCATTTATAACCTGATAAGATATTTCCAACCCTTTGCGTTCACCCTTTATAATCCCCGTAGCTTTTAATTTAGAAAGATGCTGAGATACAGTTGATTGAGGCAAATCAAGGCATTCCTGAATAGTGGTTACATTGCTCTCTTTTTCTATAAGACCCTTTATAATGCACAGTCTTGTAGGATGGGCAAGTGCTTTTAGCAGTTCACTTTTTTGGATAAATTTTGATTTATTTTCCATATAATTAATCACCTTACTTGTTATTTTTATTTAGATAAATAAATTGGTATCTGCTGTTTCTGCGGCAGCAAGATAGGTGGCTACTCCTCCTATTTCTATCCCATCTACAAGCTCTTCTTTTTTGATACCCATTAAATCCATGGACATATTACAGGCAATAATTTTTATCCCTTGCTCCATGGCTTGTTCTATTGATTCCTCTAGAGAGAGAGCGTTATTTTTTTTCATAATGTATCTTATCATCTTTCCGCCCAAACCGCCCATGCTCATCTGGGAGAGTTTTAATTTTTGAGAACCCTTGGGCATCATCATCCCAAACATCCGTCCCAAAAAATCTTTTTTTACATTTTCACCGGTGGGTTTTCTCAAAATATTAAGTCCCCAGAATGTAAAGAACATGGTAACCTTTCTCCCCATAGCAGCAGCTCCATTGGCGATGATAAAAGAGGCAATAGCTTTATCCAGGTTGTCGCTAAAGACAACCAGAGTTTTATCGTTACCACTACTTTTTATTTCTTTATTTTCCAAATTATCCATTATTTGTTTACTCCCTTTTTTAATCCAGGCTCTGGTGGTTGTTCCTTCTCTTATTATTCTTAGTAGTTGGTTGCCGGTACGCTTGCACCAGGATTCCAGGTCAATACCAAAAGCCGGGTCTGTTGCACTTATTTCTAATACTTCTCCTTCTTTCATTTCGTTTATTCCCTTAAATACTTTTATAATCGGTCCGGGACATTGAAGGCCACAGGCATCTAATTTAATTTTAGCTTTTATATCCGTCTCTTCTGAAACAGAAGAAAGTTCACTTGCTTTGATCAAGTCTGATTTTTCTATTTTTTCGTATTGATAAATGTCCGGATTGTCTTGTTTTTGAACTGCCGGAAAGTAAGTTTTGTATCCGCCACTGAGATTTTTAATATTTTTGAATCCTTTTTGTCTTAAGATTCTGCACGCAAGATAACCTCTCAAACCTACCTGACAGAAGATGATAATCTCCCGGTCTTGAGGGATTTCGCTTAACCTATTTCTTAATTCATCAACCGGAATATTTTTTGCTCCCTTAATGGTGCCCAGGCTAAATTCTTCAGGTGTTCTCACATCTATCAGGACAGTTTTTTCTCGGTCTAATTTATTTATATCATGCCAGTGGATTATAGCACTGTCTCCCTTTAAGATATTGGAAGCCACATATCCGGCCATATTTACCGGGTCTTTAGCCGAGGAATAGGGTGGGGCGTAGGCCAGTTCCAATTTTTCTAAATCATAGACCGTCATTCCGGCCCGTATTGCTGTGGCGATAACATCTATTCTTTTATCTACTCCATCGTAACCTACTATCTGGGCTCCTAAAATATTTCCATTACCCGGTGAAAAGATAAGTTTAACAGATAAGGGAAGGGCTTCGGGATAATATCCGGCATGAGACGAAGAATGAGTAAAAGATTTTCCATAAGGGATCTTCAATCTTTTGAGCAATTTTTCATTATTCCCGGTAGCTGCTACAGTCATATCAAATACTTTTAATATGGAAGTGCCTTGAGTCCCTTCATATCCTTCAGCTATTCCGCAAATATTATTAGCTGCAATTCTTCCCTGTTTATTAGCCGGTCCGGCAAGAGGGATAAGGGTAGGATTTCCGTTAATATAATCTACCACTTCGATGGCATCACCAACCGCATAGATATCGGGGTTAGAAGTTTTTAAAAAACGGTCTACTTTTATGCCGCCTCTTTCGCCGATTTCTAAGCCTGCTCCTTTTGCCAGAGTGACTTCAGGGCGTACTCCTATGCCGATTAAAACCATATCGGTTTTTATTTCTCTTCCACTACCGAGTTTAACCAGGGAAAATATCTCCCGATGTTCTACTTCTTTTACTTCATCGTTTAGATAAAATTCTACCTTCTTCTCTTTCAGATGTTGCTGAATCAGGGCAGCCATTTCACTGTCCAGAGGGGCTAATACCTGTTCTGCTAATTCAACTATGGTAATGGCCATTCCCCTTCTATGAAGATTTTCTACCAGTTCCATCCCGATGAAGCCTGCGCCCACTACCACAGCGCTTTTAGGATTATGATCATCAACAAAATTTTTGATGGCCAGGGTATCTGGTATGTCTCTCAAGGTAAATACGTTAGGAGAGTCAAATCCTTTAATGGGAGGTTTAATGGGGATCGCTCCAGGAGAAAGAATCAGTTTATCGTAATTTTCTCTATAGTTTTTCTTGTTTTTAATATCATAAATTTCAACTTGTTTTTTTTCGGTATCAATATTTTTAACTTCATTTAAGATTCTTACATCGATATTAAATCTTTTTTTCATATCCTCAGGTGACTGAACCACCAGGTTATCCTTTTTTTTAATTACCTCACCGATATAATAGGGAAGACCGCAATTGGCGTAGGAAATATATTGCCCTCTTTCTAAAATAATTATTTCTGCATTTTCATCAAGACGCCTCAGACGGGCAGCCGCACTTGCTCCTCCGGCAACTCCTCCTACAACGATTACTTTCATGGCTATTTACCCCTTTTAAGTGAAAAATATCACAATATCCATATATTACGATATAACGCTATAGTTGTCAAGTGGTTAAAAAGTTTATATGTCCTTGTGAGGAGTGAAACAGTGAAGTCCTCTCGGGTTTTGTTTTATTTATTTTTTCTTTCTAAAAATCCGATAATACCCGATAAAATGATGACTGTGGAGAGGAAACATGCACCAACACCGATGAACATAGCTGCACCAAGACTACCGAATCCGCGCCAGATAGAAAATACCAAAGAGCCAAAGGCTAACATTGTGGTAGCACTGGTAAGAAGAATAGCCTTTCCGGTACTGGCAAAGATTTTATTTACTTTTCCTCTGCCTTCAATGCGCCAGCGATGAACAATATGTACCCCATCATCAATACCAATTCCGAGAATCATTGGTAATGCCATGACGTTAACTACAGTAAGCTGCATACCGACTAAATGCATTAACCCAACCATCCAAATCACTCCGGCTACCAGGGGTATCATAGCGATAGTAGCGTATTTGAAACTGCGAAAATCGAGCCATAATAATAAAAATACAACGAGAACAGTAAGAATCGCTGCATTTTTTCCGTCATTGCCTATCACTCGGAAAAGTTCTTGCATTACCGGAGGCATCCCGGTTGCTTTATCACTGATTCTATTCAAATCGCTGGTAAACCGCTGAAGGAAGTTTAAATCTGTCCACATATTTCCTGAAGGGAAGATAGTTATTAAGAATTGAGCCCGATTTTTGTTGGCATATCTATCCAGGATAGAAGCAGGAAGGTCATCCAGCACAATGTTTTCTGTTGATGCCATTTTATGCACAGATTCTTTAAAATAGGGTGCCGCGTATTTTTGAAATTCTTTTAATCCTTTTAACCCGCTCTGCCGGTTATTTTCCAGGAAATCGACAAACTGAGTGATGATACTAAGTGGTTGAGGGTCATTGGGATTCCCTACGATTTCGCTGCATTTCCTGTCTAC
>DASRMF010000074.1:0-31845 GCA_035648055.1 Atribacterota bacterium | reverse complement strand
AAATTTTCTGTCTTTTTTTTACCTTTTCTCTTTACTAGCTTCTATATAATCCCCGGGCAATGAACCTACAATTAAACCGACTACTTCATCAGGATTAGTTTTCTTGGTAATCCTTTCCGCTACTTTCTTGCCTCTTCGCATGATTAACAATCTCGTAGCCACTAAAAATACATCATGCATCTGATGGCTAATAATAATGATAGAAACCCCTTGAGAACTCAAAGTCTTTACCAAATTTAATACTTTTTTCTGTTCAGCCACTCCTAAAGCTGCTGTTGGTTCATCCATAATCAATAATTTCGCATTCCAGTAAATTGAGCGGGATATAGCTACAGCCTGTCGTTCTCCTCCAGAAAGTGTGCTGATCTTATTTTTCAAAGATGGAATGTTGATATCTAAGCGATTTAACACCTTTTTAGATTCATTTAGCATATATTCATGGTCCAAAACGTCAATGAAATATAAAAATTTCTTTAATTTTTCTCGACCTAAAAAGACATTAGAATAAACGTTCATATTTTCAGCCAAAGCTAAATCTTGATAGATAGTTTCTATCCCAATTTTTAATGCTTCCGTTGGATTACTGATTTTTATCTTTCGGCCTTCAAAAAATATCTGACCTTCCTCAGCGTGATATACACCGGAAATTACTTTAATTAAAGTCGATTTCCCTGCTCCATTATCACCTAAAATACCAACAACTTCCCCAGGAAATATTTTCATATTTACATTGTCAACTGCTGTTAAACCACCAAACCTCTTGCTAATGTTCTTTACTTCTAATAAAGGTTCCATTATGCCCTCCTTATCTAATCTCCTCTTCTTTATGTATTATTTCAGGTGAAAACTGATCGACTAATACAGTAAAGATAAGTATACAACCAACAGCTATATGCAAATTATAAGTAGGAATGCTCAAGTTTACCAAACCTATTTCTAATGCACCAATAACTAGAGCACCAATAACTGTGCCCATTATTGTGCCTTTACCACCACTTAAACTGGCTCCACCAATAACTACAGCCACCACGGCGTCCAATAAACGGGCACTGCCCGCAGGAGCCCTGCCGGTAATAAATTGTAATACATACATAACTCCAGCAAGAGAGGCAAAAAATGAAGATATCATATAAACCTTAATTAAATGGACTTTTACATTAACTCCTGCTCTTTCTGCCGCATTAATATTTCCACCAATGGCATAGGTATGTTGACCAAATTTAGTTTTAGCCAGAATAAAAGCAAAAATACCAATAAAAATAAAAGTAATAACTGTTACATTAGGAATAATCGATATTAAATGTTTTAATTCTTCTCTGCCCAGGTTTTCTGGTTTGCCTAAAAAGCTAAAGATCTTTCCTGGTAGCCAGTAAAACAAATAACCATGTCCCAGTGAACCTAAAGAAGTAGGTAAATTATGAACCGGTATGTTATTACAGATAATCTCTGCAAACCCATAAGCAATACCATACATACCAAAAGTTGCAATAAAGGGAGGTACTCTTAATTTAGCCACTAAAAAACCATTAATAAATCCAGGAATTAGTCCTAATAAAAGGGCAGTTAATATACCTATGGTTATCGCCAAAGTTTGAGAAAACCCTGCTGCCCATAAATTAACCATTACTTTTGCGCTTACTACCGAGCTAAACCCAACCATAAATCCAATAGATAAGTCAATACCCCCGGTAATAATAACAAAAGTTTCTCCAGTGGCTAATAAAAGCACAGTTGTCGAGGCTACCAGAATGTTTTGTAAATTATTCAAACTAAGATAATTCGTTCCGACAATACTAAAAAACACGATTTCCCCAACTAAAAATATTAAGATCCACCTTCTGAGTATATTAATTCCTATTTCTTTTGTTTTATTATAATTAATCATTCGCTATGCACCAACTCCGGAAAGAACTGATCAATCAAAATGGCAATAATTAAGATACAACCGGTTGCAATAAATCGATAAAAAATAGGTAACCCCATCATCATCAATCCGTTATTTAAAGTTCCAATTAACAGTACGCCAATAATGGTACCCCAGATTGTCCCTTTACCACCTGTAAGACTTGCTCCACCTATAATTACTGCTGCAATTGCAAAAAGTTCATAACTGGAAGTATATTGTGTGTGAACACCCATATTTAATTTAAAAACTAATAATATTCCTGCAACAGATGCAAAAAATGAAGATATCATATAAATTTTAATTATATTTAAGGGAACATTAATACCTGCTCTTATTGCAGCATCAACATTTCCGCCAATAATATAGGTATGCTGACCAAACTTGGTGCGAGACAGAATAAAAGCAAATATAACCAGAATAAAAGTTATCAATAAAATAGGTATGGGAATAATTTTTACTAAACTTAAAATATCCCCCCTCTCGGTCAGCTCAGGCTTTATCAAAAAGGAAAAGCCCTTCTTGGGAGAAAAATAAGCTAGATAGGCATTACCAATGTCTCGTACCTGCAAAGGTAAAAAACCAATAGGGAATCCTTCGCAAAGCCGCCAGGCTAAACCATTGGCAATTCCCCACATACCTAAAGTTGCAATAAAGGGTGGCACTCTTAATTTAGCCACTAAATATCCATTAATAATTCCAGGAATTAGTCCTAATAAAAGTCCTCCGAATGAACCTGCTATGATAGAAATAATTGGAGAGTAACCTGCGGCATTTAAATCTCGCATAATAATAGAAGAGCTGATGCAGACAAAACCCATAACAAAACCGATGGAGAGGTCAATACCTCCACTGATAATAACAAAAGTCTCTCCACTTGCTAATAAAAGCAGAGAACTCACTCCCAGGATAATATTATTAAAATTTCTCAGACTAAAAAAATATTTCCCCAAAAAACTGAACAAAATTAACATGGATATGAGAAAAATGAATGCCCAATTTCTACCCACTAAGAGTATCGTTCTATTTCTGCTAAGTTTTTCAAAATCGATAAAAAAATCATTATTTGACTTAGCCATAAAAATTTCCTTTTATATAAGATAGAATATACGACAGGGAGTATTTTACCCCCTGCCGTATATGTTAAATCTAAAAACTTTCAATCTTTAAAAAATTATTTGTAAATATACTTCTGTGCTTCTGGGTCGTTAACATTCTCCTGGGTAAAAACAAAGAAACCTGGAATTACTTTCTTGGGAATTTCTGCTCCTTCAGTAAGATATTTAACACCCCATTCTACACATAAAGCTCCCATCTCTGCAGGCATCTGAGCTAAAATTAAATCTACCTCACCTCTTTTTAAGGCTTCAATTAGTGTTTCCGTCGCATCCCAGGTTGCAACTTTAACAGCTCCTTCTAATCCCGCACTGGTTATAGCCTGATAAGCCCCTTGAGCACTAAACACATTGACACCAAATACTGCTCCTAAATCAGGATTCTTTAGTAAAGCAGCATTGACCTGAGCAGCAGCCGTTTCCTGGACATCAAGGCAATATTCTACTCCTACCAGCTCCATATCGGGGAACATTTTTATTCCAGCTCGGAAACCCAATTCTCTACCCATTACACTGGATACATCCGGGTTAGTATTTTCTAAAAATACTTTCCCTTTTCCACCCAGCATGAGTGCTAATTGACCAGCAACTACCTGACCACCCAAGAAGTTATCTGTCCCGATAAAGGCAAGAGGGAAATTATAATTACTAGGTTTAGTATAATCTCCATCACCAAGATAGGTATCAACTGTAATAATTGGAATACCACTATCAGAAATTTCTTTCAGAACAGGGATTAAGGCTTCTGTAGAAGTAGGAGCTGTAAAGAGTAAATCAATATCTCCTCTTGCGACCAAAGCTTTCAATATCGGTACTTGATATTCAGGCCCCCATGCTTTAGGATATTCTCCAACAATTAATTCTACTCCTAATTCTTCTGCTTTAGCTTTGGCACCTTTCTCCATAGTAAAGTAGAAGGGATCAGCAATACCAGGCATAAAGGCAATTTTCAATTTAGCTGCACATGCCACAGACACAAAAGATAAAACTAAACAGATTAACAGCATACCAATAATAAGTTTTTTCATTTTTTCTTCTCCTTAATTAATAATAAATTTACTTTCTTTAACAAACTTTCAAAAACGTTTTTGAAAAACAAGATAGTAAATTACTATTTCTTCTCCCTTGCTTTCACCCCCTTATTTTTTTTAATCTCTACTCGATGTGAAATTACCTCACTTAGTCCTTCCTTGCTTTACCTGTATGTAGTAAAATACAAAAAATTTTCTTAAAACTATAAATTCTTATATAGATTTTACATTTTTAAGTAAATATTTTTCAGCTTCTATCGACCATAAACCATTATTCTTTTCTAATATTTTGTCCAAATGAGTCAATAGAGGGTCAGTCTTTCCTTTTTTCTTAAAATCAGAAATAGCGGTAAGCTCCATCTCAATATTAGTATAGATTAGCTTTTTACTACCTGGTATCTTGGGCAAATTTAAAGTAGTACTGACCACACTATTTAATCCACCGATATGAGTAATCATGGCAGCTGGATTGATAATACCCTTCTCCATCATCTGAAGAGCTTCAATCATATCCTGAGTATTTCCGCCACTTGTTCCCGCAATATGGGTCGATGCATAATGGACATTATAAAAATTAAGCATTGCTGAGAACTCTGGGTCACTTGGACCAGCAAAAAAATTCAAACAGCCATCTTTTGTTAAAATTCTATCACCCTGTTCTACAACTTCTTTTAGCGGTGCAAAAACAAATACATCATTGTATTTTTTACCTCGAGTTAGTGAAATAAGATATGCTTCCGGATTTTCTAAATCTTTGGTGTTTATGTATTTTAATTCAACCCCTCTCTTTTTTGCCTCATCTACACTGTGAATCGAGGAAGCTCTTTTCAATTTTGCCTTATCGATATCAGTAACCACTAATAATTTAGGTCTTCTATCACTATGTATGGCATAATCTATTGCTCCAAGACCCATTGGACCTGCTCCGGCTAAAATTGCCATATTCCCGTTTTCTATTATTCCCATATTATGAATATATTTACCCTGAATTGTATGATAGGCAGCGTGAAAAGCTCCTATTATGCAAGACATTGGCTCTGCTAAAGACCCGCCGTAAAAGGCTTCTCCCTTATATTCTAATAAACAATCCATCTCCATCACTTCATTGGGGATAATGATGTAAGTAGCATCTCCGCCTATGTAAGGAAAAGAATATCCGGGAGCATTAAGGCTCTCTTGATAATTTATAGCAGGTTGAATAGCAAACTTTTGACCCGATTTAAATTTGTGCTGCCACTTTTTGCCCACCTCTACAATTTCACCACAAAATTCATGACCAATTATCACCGGATTTTCTGCCACATTAGGCGGTACTCTTTTATGATTAGCCCCCTGAACTGCGGCTTTATAAGAAGACATACAGAGACTATCCGAAATAATATGGGCAAGAATTTCATTATCCTTAATTGCCGGGAGCTCAAATTCTTCCAATCTCAAATCATTTTTTCCATATAACCTTACCGCTTTGGTCTTCATTATCATCGCCTTCTAAAATTAAAAATAATTATTTCAGCATTACCTGGCCACCGGTTACCGGAATAGCCTGCCCAGTTTCATACTTTTGATCAATTAAATAATAAATTGCTTTTATTACATCTTCACCGGTACAGCCCCTCTTCATCGGGATTTTTGATTCATAAAATCTCTTCACATCTTCAATAGTTTTTGCACCCGGAACTTTTCCAGTCCTAAGATATTGGACAAAAAGCCCTTTGTCTGGATCAGACCATAAATGACCTTCAAAAAAGTTTCCCGGACAAATTGAATTTACTTTGATGTTGTCATCAATAAGTTCTAAAGCAAAGCTCTGAGTAAGACCTAAACTTCCAAACTTACTCCCTGCATAAGCACTGTTTTTATTGGAACCTTTGAGCCCGGATTTCGAGTTAACCTGAATAATATCAGTAAAATATTTTTTACTGGGTATATTTTGAAACGCCATAACCTTGGAAGCATGTTTTACGCACAAAAAATAACCAAAGTAATTAACTTTATTAACGAAGGAAAATTCGCTAAATTCCATTTCTTTTACGCTGCCAGCCTTCAATACCCCTGCATTACTTATAAAAATATCGATGCCACCAGCTTTTTTAACTATCTCATATATCATTTTTCTAATAGAATTTTCATTCGTCACATCTACTTTTATTGCTAAAGCTGTCGTCCTTTTATATTTAATATTTAGCTCCTCTGCCAGCCGGCCAGCCCCTTTAATATTAATATCGGCAATAAATACCAAGCATTCTGATTTCGCCAACTCTCTCACTATGCTCTCTCCAAAACCCTGAGCACCTCCGGTTACTACTGCTATTTTATTTTTTACTATATTATTCTTATATAATTTTCCCCCATGACGATACTCTTCCGAACTTCGATCGCAGCCATTATCGGTTATTATCTTTGAATTTTTTCTCTCTCTGCAATCTTGAGGTTTAGAGAGTTCAGATTTAACTTTTATATTTCCTAAGACATCTTCGAAATTATTTTTTATATTTATCGCGTGATCATAAGATTCCCCCAAGTAAAAGATACCAATATTTTCAAGAATTACGATTTTTGGTTTTTGTTTATATTTCTTAATGTAATCTTTGAACTTATTAATTGTATTAGAAATTATTTTTTCTACAAGTTGTTCCTTATTGAGTAAATGATGGTTTTTTATTTCTTTTAAATAAAGGGGTAAGGTCTGTTCTGACACTTTCTTTGAATCGTCCTCAAATATACTAATATTACCTTTTTCCCCATCAAAGGTTAGCCCGCGTAAAAGCGGGGCAATTGTTTCTATATAGGTATTTTTCATCTTTCTCCTCCGAGAAATAATCTTAAAAAATTATTTAAAAGTTTATTTTTTTGTAAGCAAGTTCAGGATGTCGACTATCTATTCTCCTACCAATTTCGCTATATGTTACAATCCGCTCTTTAAATGATTTGCCTTTTAAAGGATTTCTATTATTAAACAAAGCATATTTTTCATCATAATTCGCCAGTTTTTCGTGGGCGATAAGCGCCCAGGTTGCTTCAATTAGATGAGCAAACTCTGGTCTTAGAATTATGGCGTAATTAAAAGATTGTCGTGGACTGTTTATATCCACACCACTTATTTCCATAAACTCATATTTTCTGCAGAGTCTTTGCAAATGTAAAAGCTGGTTAAGAGTATTGCGTGGCGGCATATAAGTAATTGCCTTAAAACCTATTTTCTTTAATTCAGGAATCAATTCCTCTAAAAAATCATCCTCAAACTTTTCAGCTTTCTTATCACCTGTGGGCGAATCAGTCACATCTCCTAAATAAGCATAAGCAGGAATAGCATTTATAGAATGACTGAACTTTACAGCCTCATATACTGATATGCACTCCTCATAATCAGGCTGAATAAAAATTTTATTTAAATAGGCGCTTTTTAAAATTCCCAAAAGGTCATATAAATAATATTGATTATTTTCTTCTAAGAGAAATTTTTTAATCTTTTCGGAAAGCAATATATTAAGATTATCTTTTAAAAATGAAATAAGTTTTTCCCCTTTTCCCGTTTTTTGAATAATTTTTTTAGCAAAGGCATAAAGAATATGACGTTCGGTAATACTCCCACCTTCTTTCGCCTGGGAAATATCATAAACCTCTTTTTTAAAATTAATTTCGTCTATCCCGTAATTTTTAATTAAATTATTTAGTTTAGCCAGTATTTTTTTATTTCTCTTATTCCGAGCAATCTGTATTGGATTTAAAAATTTCTTAGCTTCAATTAACTTTGATTCAGGAATGCCATGAATAGCAATATAACCTATATTTTTGGAATCCGGGTTATTTAATTTTCTCCCCTCCATTTTGGTTCCGGAAAAATTTACCCGTAATTCAAGTCCTACAGTTGAGGCAATACCTATTATCTTGCAAGCTTCTATTAGCTCTTTACAACCGGAAACAGAATCATGGTCCATAACCCCCACAGCCTGAAGACCAGCCTTCCAGGCTAAATATGCAGTCATTGAAGGTGAATAAGGACTAAAAGAATAGATAGTATGCACATGATTATTCACCTCTTCTGTTTTTTCAAATTGCTCTTCTCCTATTTCTATTAATTTATAGATTTTCTCTAATCCAAAAATTCTGGACTTTTTATTACTGCCATTTAGTTCATGAATAATTTTATCCCTCATTTTTTTATCTCGAAACTAATTTTAATCTTCAATAAAAATCTTATACCCCAAATTTATTTCTCCTTTTCTGCTCAGTTGTAGACTGATCAGTTGTAGCTTGATGCCCTTCTAAAGGATAAAGACGTTCATGAATTGCATCGATAATCCATTCTTTCTGAGGAAAGAAACTAGATTCCATCTCTGCAGATGGAGTAATCCAGTTACGGGAACCAACGACTACTACCGGACCATCCAGATAGTCAAAAGTAAATTGGGTAATATTGGAAGCAATAGTATGAAGAAAAGAACCACGTTCACAGGCATCAGAGACAAGTACTAATTTCCCCGTCTTCTTTACAGATTTGATAATCAAATCATAGTTTAAAGGATTAATAAATCTCAAGTCGATTACTTCTGTTGAAATTTTATATTTCTTTTCAAGTTCTTCTGCGGCTTCCATTCCTTTATAGAGAGCTGCACCCACAGCAAGAATAGTAATATCATTTCCTTCTTTCCTAATTATTGGTTCACCTTCCGGTACCTCGTAATAATCTTCGGGAACTCCGGTGGAAATAAATAATTCTCCCATATCATAAAGTCTTTGGCTTTCAAAAAATACTACCGGGTCTGTACCGTGTAAGGCAAGATTTAACATTCCTTTGGCATCATAAGGGGTGGCTGGAAACATTACTTTAAGACCTGGGATATGAGCAAGCAGGCTAGTCCAGTCTTGAGAATGCTGAGCCCCATATTTATTCCCTACCGAAACTCGAATAGTAAGTGGCATATTGAGAACACCTGCTGACATTGACTGCCATTTGGAGACTTGATTGAAAATTTCATCTCCTGCCCGTCCGATAAAATCACTATACATAAGCTCTACCACAGCACGGCCACCGCTTAAGGCATACCCTGCACCTGATCCCACAATGGCTCCTTCAGAAATAGGCGTATTGAATAATCGATGATAGGGGAGAGCTTCGGTTAAGCCTCGATATACCGCAAATGCCCCACCCCAGTCACGGTTCTCTTCTCCGTAAGCTACCATAGTCGGGTCTTCATAAAAACGATAGAGCATAGCCTCAAAAAGGGCATCACGGTAGGTAAAGACTTTTACTTTCGGGTGAGCTTTACCATTTTCATCTAAAGCAAAACGATATTTATGGGAAATAGATTTAACCCGAAGGTTATCTTCTTTGGGGATAAGGACTTCTGGTGTTCGTTCTTCCATTTTATCTTTGTACTGATTAGAAAACATTACTGATTCAATAAAATCAGCCTTAACCCTGGGTGAGATTTCGAGAGACGCCGCTAACTTCAGAGCTTTAGTAATTCTCAAAATCACTTCCTGTTTTAAGGCATCTACTTTGGTAGAGGTTATAATTGTGTTTTTCTTAAGGTAATCCTCATATCCCTTAATACAATCAGCCTCTTGCCAGGCAGAAACCTCTTCTTTGCTCCTATAAGATGATGCATCAGAGGGTGAATGCCCGGAAATTCGATAAGTAATGGTATCCAGAAGAACCGGACCATTTCCTTGGAGAAGAATATTTTTCTTTCTTTTTATAGCATCGGCCACTGCCAAAGGATTATAACCGTCAACCCGTTCAGCATGCAGGTTTTCAGGGTTTACCCCTGCTCCTACCCGGGCAAGAATTTTATAACCCATAGTTTCACCTGAGGTTTGGCCACCCATGCCATAGAAGTTATTAAAGAAATTGAATAAAATAGGAGGAGCACCTCCAATATCTTTATCCCAAAGTGTGCGGTATTGATCCATTGCGGCTAACATCATTGCTTCCCATACCGGGCCACAGCCCATGGAGCCATCACCGATATTACAAATTACCATGCCTGGTTTTCGATTAATCCTTTTAAAAAGAGCAGCACCTACCGAAATATCCGCTGCTCCTCCCACAATAGCATTATTGGGCATACTGCCAAAGGGAGCAAAAAAAACGTGCATTGAACCACCCAAACCCTTATTGAAACCGTTAGCTCGTCCGAATATCTCGGCCAGAACTCCGTATAGTACAAAATCTTGAGCAAGTGATTTAATGTTGCCTTTATGTTTCTTTTCTACTACTTTTAGGCAGGCCCCATCCATATAAGATTTCATTATCTTAAGAAGTTCACTCTCATTAAGTTCATCTATAGAGGAAAAACACTTGGCTAAAACTTCTCCGTGGCTGCGATGAGAACCGAAAATAAAATCTTCGATATCTAAAGGTAGGCATTGACCTACCGCTGCTGCCTCCTGACCGATAGATAGATGAGCAGGACCTTTGTGGTCGTATTCAATTGCCTCATAAGAACCTTGGGTTTTTATAGAATTAAGCATGGATTCAAATTCTCGGATTATAAGCATATCATAGTAAATCTTCAGGAGTTTTTCTTCTCCGTACTTCTTTATCTCTTTTTTTATATCCGGTTTGTACTGATTTATGGGAATATCGTTTATTTTTAATATTTGTGGTTTTCTAACTTCTTTGGGGTCAATAAAAATAGATTTAGGCATAATTTTCTCCTTTCTATAAAAATATCTTGCTATTTTCTAATAATATAATCACATATCTTTCTCTATTATTGTAATTTTATATCTGTCAAATTAAAATTAGCTATTAGTCTATTAAGTTCCTGCAGGAATTTAGCTGCCGGAGCACCGTCTACCGCTCGATGATCAAAGGTAAGCGATAAACCTATGTGAGGAATAAATTGTATTTTATTATCTTTCATTATTGGTTTAAGAGAAATGCTGCATATGCCCAGAATTGCCACCTGAGGAACATTTAAAATAGGGGTAAAGCTTTCAATTCCCATTGTTCCGAGATTGGTTACTGTAAAAGTTCCTCCAGTAAGCTCATCCGGCAAGATAGTGTCCTCTTGACAGGCAGTACTTAATCGTCTTGCTTCTTTGGAAATTTCCGCTAAGGATAAGAGGTGGGCATTATGGATTACAGGTACCATAAGTCCTCGTGATGAGTCCACGGCAAATCCCAGATGTGCATGTTCAAATTCAAGTATCTTATCTTTAAGGAAATGAGCATTCATATTTTTAAATTTGGGAAGGATACGAGCAACGATATAAAGTAGAAAATCATTAATATTGATTTTACTTAACCCTTCCATTTCTGGACTGGATTTTAGCGATTTCCGACAGGCCAATAAATTAGAAGCATCGGCTGAAAAATTTAAGGTGAGTTGAGCTGTACTTTGTAGGGACATAAGCATTCGTTCAGATATAATCTTCCGCACTCCTTCTACTGGAATCTCTTTTACCGGCCCAAGAAAATTTTTACTAACCATACTTGGGGTAAGTGGCACACCTTCAGATAATGCTTTTTCTATATCCTTTTTAATAATCCTTCCTCCAGGCCCTGAACCGACAAGCTTGGAAAAATCAATTTCATTTTTTTCTGCAAAGCGTCGTGCAACCGGAGAAATAGGTGTTAAGCCGTCTCCAATAGAAGGTTTTATTTTTTGAGGGGATCTATCTGGAGTTATAGCCTTCTGTTTTTCTGCGTATTCACCTTTAGAAACAGAGATAGTTTTTTGGGGAATAAGATGGTCAATTTTTTCTCCCGGTTGCCCAATTATGGCAATAGTATTAAGAACCGGAACATCGTCTCCCTCTTTATAAAATATCTTAAGTATTGTTCCTGCTTCAGGAGCTTCTACTTCAAAGACTGCCTTATCGGTTTCCACTTCACAGATAGGTTCTTCAGATTTTACTTTGTCCCCTGCTTTTTTGTTCCATTTGATAATGAGACAGGATTCGACAGATTGTCCTTGTTTGGGCATAAGTATTGCTACCGCCATTTTTAATCCTCCTTGCTAAACTTTCCAATTTTTCTCTATAACCTATAAACAAGATAAACATTTGGCATTTTAAAAATAAATATTTAATGTTTAATTACTCCTTGTCCTCATTCTTTAGGTAAGTACTTCTTGATATCAAAGGATTTTCTGATTATGTTTCTACCTTCATTAATTGATTTAATTTGTCCCATAGATTTTGCCTGAATCATTAGATTCCCAATGGCAGCTGCTTCAACCGGTCCAGCATATACTGGCAGATCAGCGGCATTAGCAACAAGTTGACACAGGAGAATGTTTCGACATCCTCCTCCAATAATATATATTTCTTTGATAGATTTACCTGTAATCTCTTCTATCATCTTAATAGTCTCTGTATATTTCTCTGCTAAACTTTCGATGATACCTCTTACAATTTCTGCAGGTGTCTTGGGAATTTTTTTCCCTGTTTCGTGGCAATAGTTTTTGATTCTATCTACCATGCTATCATCAATTAAAGCGGGCTTTAAGAATCTTAAGTCATCCGGATCGATCCTAAAATTTGCAGGACCATATTTTAAGGCCATTTCAGTAAGCTCATCATAAGAATATGACTTTACATTCTCATCCCAGAATTTTTTACACTCCTGAATAATCCAGAAACCGGTAATGTTTTTAAGAAATCTGAAACCACCATCGGCAGAACCTTCATTAGTAAAATTATATTTAAAACTCATATCGTTAATAATTGGTTCAGGAGTTTCTATCCCTAATAAAGACCAGGTACCTGAACTAATATAGGCATAATTAATATTATCTTCAACTGGAACAGCTGCAACCGCAGATGCGGTATCGTGGCAGGCAGGAACTACAACCATTACTTCTGAATCAGCGCCAATTTCCCGTGCAACAGCCGGTAAAAGTTTCCCGATTTTTATTCCAGGCATAATTATTTCACCAAATATCTCCTTTTTAAATCCAAGTTTATTCAATATCTTTGTTGACCAGTCCTTTTTTATGGGATTATAGAGCTGAGTAGTGGTAGCGATTGAATATTCATTTTTTATAATTCCGGTTAACCAGTAATTTAAAAGATCGGGAATGGTCAGAAAATATCTTGTATTTTCTAATATTTGAGGTTTTTTCCTGGCAAATGAATATAGTTGATAGATAGTATTAATCTGCATAAATTGGATGCCGGTCTCGGTAAATATTTCTTTTTTGGGTATTATCCTAAAAATCTCCTCCATTATATTATCTGTTCTCTTGTCTCGATAGTGGTAAGGATTTCCCATAAGATCGCCATCATCATCTAAAAGAACATAATCAACTCCCCAGGTATCAATGCCCATACTCACTATCTGATTGGGATATTTTTTAAAAGCTTTCTTTAAACCTTTCTTTATCTCATTGAATATGCCAAGAATATCCCAAAAAATACTATCTTTAACCCTTATTAAATGGTTGGGGAAACGATATATTATTTCTATTTTAGATAAATCCCCAACAATTACTCTCCCACTCTCTGCACCCAGATCAATCGCCACAAACTTTTCCATTGCATAACCCCTTTTGGTTTAGTTACAAACAAAGAAAAAATTGATTATATTTTTTATAGAATTTTGTTTAAGCACTAAATTATCACTATTTTTTAAACAGGTTTTCTCGGTATTTTTCATCGGGTCTTTTCGATATATGTGTTACCATATCCTTAGGAAGAGTATTTATTCCACCTGCTAACAATGCACCAAAACGAATTTCCGCTGCCTTATTAGCGGTTAAGGTAATGTTCTCTACTTCAGTCGGGGTAGAACCCAAAGCAATAAATCCATGATTCTGAATATAAATAGATCTGGGTCTCTCTCCATGTTTATTTAAAAATATTTCAATTTCTTTTTTTGCTCTTTGGGCAAGTTTAACCCCCGGGTCTGTATAAGGGATAAAGATTGATTCCTTCCCTAATAAAACAATTTCATCAGGATAAATTCTCCCTTTAAGATTCTCCGGAAAACTCTTTGAACAGGTTAATCTGTTTACTGCGGTGGGATGAGTATGGCCGACAAAATTTACTCCCTCCAGATTAAGGCAAATAGCATGTAATAGGGTTTCTACAGAAGGGTTAGCTCGATATTTTTTATCCACCTTGGCTTTTTCAAAAATATAATTAATTTCTTCAGCATTAGGATTCTCCATATTTATAAGCTGCACAATTGGTTCAAAATAAATCTCAATAAAATCATTCCCGGTTACGGTTGCAAGCTGAGTCCCGCTTGCTTTTATAAAAAAACTATCAGCAATATCTTTTATCTCAACTTTAGCTGAAGTGTTACCTTCTCCAATAATTGCAAGATGATAGTCTGCTCTTCCCAAATTATTAGAAAGCTTTACCAATTTATGTAAAGTCTCCGCTTGAATATCCTGTCTTTCCTTCATTTTCCATTCCTCTCTCATAGTGATTAAGTTCTTTTATTTTTTATCTTTTCTTCTATGATAAAAAACTTCTTCCACTTGTAAAATATTTTCCAAAATTATTATACTCTTATATTGGCGGTTGACATTTTTAAAATAGATAGAACTGTTTTGCCTATTTTCTCTTCATATATTTACTTAATAAAAATATCTTTAATCCATATGAAAAACCTCTTCTAAAGAGGTGATAACCGGTGAGTTATCTGGGTTGGTTTCCATAATATCTTTCATATAATCCCACCATTTTTTCATTATCTCTTTCGAAGGAAGTTCCTCAACCGTATTATTATCTTTTAATTTTTGCACCGCGAGAAGAGTAAGTGTTTCTTTATCAAGAAATATGGAATAATCATAAATTCCTGCTCTGGATAATTTTTCTTTAAGTTCAGGCCAGATTTCATTATGTCTTTTTTTATATTCTTCTTCATATTCCACTTTTAATTTCATTTTAAATGCCACTCTTTTCATTAACTTGCTCCTAAAAACTATTTTTCAACATTAGCAAAACTATTTTTAGGCTTCAACCTCTTAAGTAATTCAGGAAGCATAATTGCTAAAATTAATAATAATCCTATAATAATATTCATAACTTTACCGGGAACATTAATTAAGCCCATTCCGAATTTAAGAAATCCAATTATAAAAATGGAAATAACTACTCCAAAAATATTTCCTTTGCCACCGGTAATGGCTACCCCACCCAGCACAACAGTAGTTATAATCTCAAGCTCCCATCCATAAGCAATATTCGGACGGGTACTTCCAATCCGCGAAGTAAGCAAAATTGAAGCTAATCCTGAACAGAGACCGGTAACTGTAAAAATAATAAGACGTATTCTGTTTACGGGTATCCCTGAAAAACGAGCAGCAGTAGAATTATTTCCAATTGCAAATACCTTCCGTCCTATAGTAGTTCTATGTAAAATGATGCCAAAGATTATTGCCAGCATTAAAAAAAGGACCAATTCAAAAGGAACCATGGTGTTTCCGACGTATCCCTGCCCAAAATAAGCAAAAGAGGTTGGGTACTTGGTAAATGCCTTATCTCCGAGAATGACATAAGCAATCCCCCTAAACAAAGACATACTTCCCAGAGTAACAGCGATCGCAGGAATCCCAAATTTTGTTATAATGAAACCATTTAAAAAACCTGCCACCGAACCTGAAAAAAGTCCTATTGCAACCAACCCAAAAGTATTAACTCCGGCGTGGGAGGCCATGCCCATAAAAACCGAAGATAAGGCTATAATAGAGGCAACAGAAATGTCAATATCACCACATATGATCACAAACATCATAGGAAGAGCAATTATGGCTTTTTCTATAAAATTGAAAGTTGTGTTCATAAGATTGGTATAATCTAAAAAATAAGGAGATAAATTAGAATTTATTATTATCACCATGATAAAAATAAAAAGGAGAATGATTTCCCACTGCCACATAATATTTAGCAAGGAAATTTTTCTGATATCAAGAATATCATTTTCTTTATTCATTAAAACTTCTCTTTCTTAGCATCAGCTGCTGATTGCGTTTATCCATAACAGTATTTATTATAATTGCAAAAAGTATAATGAAGCCCTGAATTGCCATCTGCCAGAAGGGCGAAACATTAATCATAGTAAGAGCATCATAAACAATTCCCATGAAAAAAGCTCCCAGCACAACACCGATAATCGTCCCGGAGCCACCAGTGATACTTACCCCACCAATTACACAGGCCGCAATAGTCTGAAGTTCGAAACCGATAGCAGTTTCACTTTGTGCAGCAGCATAACGGGCAACCCAGAGAAATCCTGCAAGACCAGTAATTCCTCCACATAAGGTAAAAACAAGATAATTAATCTTCTTAAGGTTAATGCCCACATATTGGGAAGCAATCTTGTTGCCGCCTACTCCGTAAATTTCTCTTCCAGTCCTGGTTAAATTCAAAAAAATTAAAAATAATATCGCTATTATTATCGATATATATATAAGGCTGGATATACCTAAAAAACTTCTTCTGGGAAACCCCCGAAAAACCTCAGTCATCTCATGAGCACTAACCCAGGTTCCTTTGCAAAGCACGAATACCAATCCTCTATATATACTCATAGTTCCAAGAGTAGTTATGATAGGTGGAATTTTAGCCTGAGAAACTAACAAGCCATTTATCGAGCCAAGCAGGAGTCCGATGGCTATTGAAATTAAAATAATCATAAAGATAGGAATTCCAGGGTGATATTGATTTAAAAGCGCCACACTCATACCGCTTAAAGCGATACTGGAACCGACAGATAGATCTATGCCCCCCGTAACAATAATCATAAGTTGCCCAATGGCAACCATAGACAGAATAGCAGTATCATTCAAAATATCAACAAAGTTATTAACATATAAAAAGCTGGGGGTTCTCAAACTAACCCCAAATATTATAAATAAAATAAAAATAAAAAGATTAAATTCTCTTTTCCTAAATAAATCCCTCATTTTACAATTGCCTCACTTTGAAATACTGCTAATTGCAGCTCTAATTATTTTTTTAGAATTTGCTTCTTCGCGAGTAAATTTAGCAGTTATAACCCCCTCATGCATTACTATAACATTATTAGACATACCGAGAATCTCAGGAAGTTCAGAGGAAACAAGGATTATTGCTATGCCTTTTTTTGCGAGTTCAGAAATAAAATTATGTACAGTAGCTTTGGTTGCCACATCAATTCCTTTGGTTGGTTCATCCATAATTAATATTCGCGGCTTAGTGGCAATCCATTTAGCTAAAACTACCTTCTGTTGATTTCCTCCAGAGAGGTCTTCTACCAACTGTTCCCAACCTGAAGCTTTTATTTCTATATTTTTTCCATATTCATCAGTAATTTCAAATTCTCTATTACGATCCAAGAAAATATGTCTGCTGGTTCTATCTATTATTGGTAGGGTAATATTCTCCCGAATATTCATAGCTAAAATAGCACCTTGTATCTGTCGGTCTTCGGGGAGAAAAGCAAGACCATAATTCATTGCATCAGAAGGATTAGTAATACTAATTTTTTCACTATTTATAAAAATTTCACCTGAGGTTTTGGTATCAATTCCAAAAATTGTCTGCATTACTTCTGATCTCCCCGCTCCCACCAATCCAAAAAATCCCAGTATTTCCCCTTTGTGCAAGTCAAAAGATATGTTTTTAAATACGCCTATTCTGGTAAGATTTTCAACCTTTAGGATAATGTCACCTTTCTCTGCTTCTAATTTCGGGTACATCTGTTCAAGGCTGCGACCAATCACCATTTGTACAATTTTATCTACGGTAATATCGGCAATCGTCCCTTCTCCGACATACTTCCCATCTCTCAGTACGGTAAAATAATCTGCAATTTCAAAGACCTCTTCAAATTTATGAGAAATAAAGATGATGGCTTTTCCTTCTGATTTCAATTTTCTAATAATTTTATATAAATACTCAACTTCTTTAAGGGTAAGAGCAGAAGTTGGTTCATCCATAATGACTATTTTTGCATCCAGTGAGAGTGCTTTTGCAACCTCTACCATATGCCTTTGAGCTACACTTAAATTTCTTACTTTGGTATCAGGACGAATATCCAATTCAAGCTTATCAAGAAGTGACTGGGTTTTATCCTTCATTTCTCTCCATGAAAGCAGACCGTTGGATTTATTTCTAATATGATGGCCCATGAAGATATTTTCCATAACGGAGAGATCGGGGAACATCGTAGCCTCCTGGTGTATAGCGGATATCCCAGCTTTTTGCGAGACTTGGGGAGATGGAAATTGAGTAGGTTTATTGTTAAGAATAATAGTACCAGCAGTAGGTTGATATACACCGGTTAAAATCTTTACCAGAGTAGATTTCCCTGCCCCATTTTCACCAATAAGAGCATGTACTTCTCCAGTTCTTATTTTAAAATCTACTCCATCAAGTGCTTTAACACCATAAAAATATTTTTTAATCCCCTTCATTTCAATAATGCATTTATTCATTAAACCAAAATTCCTCTTTTGTTTTGAGGTATTTATAAGTAAAGCGGGATATGATTAATCCCGCTTTACCAAACAGATTTTTTTAATTTAAATAGTTAACCATTAATAAATCTCAGCAAATTTGTCTATATTATCTTTGTCAAATATATAGGGCTCACCCATAACTGCTTCGTTGCCTGAACCTATTTTAATTTCTCCCATTCTGCCGACCTTCATTACTTCACCCTCTTTGCCCTGAAATTCACCCTTCACCAATTTATAGGCAATATAAGTTGATGAATATCCTAAATCAATGGGGTTCCAAAGAGACATTTGTCGGCAAGTGCCATTTTTGATATATTGCTTCATTTCAGATGGTAAACCAAGACCGGTAAGTTCAATCTTTCCTGATTTTCCAGCATCTTCTAATGCCTTCCCAGTTGCCGCGATACCAACAGTTGTAGGTGAAATAATCCCTCTTAAATCAGGATGAGATTTAAATAGCCCCATTGCTTCCCGGTAACTCTTGTCGGAAAGATCATCGCCATATACCACTGCAACCAAACTCATATCTTTGTAAGCAGGTTCTTTCAGTTCCTCTTTCATCCATTCAATCCAGGTGTTTTGGTTGGTAGCCTGAGAAGAAGCACTTAAAATAGCAATTTCACCCTTGTAGTCAATTAAATTTGCCAACATTTTTACCTGGCTTCTGCCAATAAACTCACTGCTGGAAGGAGCTAAGTGAAGTATTCGTCCTTCTGGTGCAATTCCTGAATCAAAAGAAATTACTGTAATTCCGCTCTGCATTGCTCTTTTACAAACAGGAACTAGGGCATCTACATCATTTGCTGAAATGACAATTGCATTTACTTTTTGAGCAATAAGCGAGTCAATAATTTCTATCTGACCCTCGGCAGTTGGTGTGGTGGGTCCTTGAAAAATAAATTCAATTCCACCAAGTTCTTTCGATGCTTCTAAACCTCCATCTCTACAAGCTTCAAAAAAAGCATTCCCCAAGTTTTTAACTAACATAGCAATTCGGATATTTTCTTGTGCTCCTGCAAAAGAAACCACAGATGAGAGAAGAATTGCGATCAAAAGTATCATCAGTATCAATTTTTGTTTTCTCATTTTATTTACCTCCTTTTGTATATAAAATGAACATAACTTGATAATATTTTATCTATTTATTATCTTTTTGTCAAGATATATTATCAAGATATTTTCATATATTGACTTTATTTTCATCATATAATATAATATTACCCAGTTAAAACCGATACAATATTATAAATAAACAGGTGGAAATAATATATGGGTAAAGCAGAGCGACTTGAAAAAATGTTAGATTTAATCCAAAATAGTAATTTTATCTCTCCGGTAGAACTTGCTGAAAAAATGAATGTTTCTCTGGTTACCATCAGGAGGGATCTAAAAAAATTAGCAGACCAAAAATCTATAATAAAAGAGTACAACACCATTAAAATAGCTCGGGATTACGATAAAAGGTTTCATGAAAGACTTAATGCTAATCTCGAACAAAAAAGAATGATAGCAGAATTAGCCAAAAGATATGTACAATCAGGAGATACGATTTTTTTAGATACTAGCACAACTTGTTACGAATTTGCTCGTACATTAGCCCTTTCCTCACATAACCTGCATATTATAACCAATAATATATATATGGCGGTTGAGTTAATGAGTATTTATAAAATAGATTTGGTTCTTGTTGGAGGCAATATAAGACACGGCTACTTCTCAACGATTGGTCCACTCGCAGAAAAAATGTTATCAAATATAAAGGTTACTAAATTCTTCTTCTCCTGCACGATGTTGGATACAAGAGGTATCTATGAATCGAGTGTCCTGGAAGGGAATATTAAAGTAAAGATGTTCGAAAATTCCAGGCTTCATTATCTTCTGGCCGATTCCAGTAAATTTGATAAGGCATCAGTCTTTAGGACAACTGGTATTGAAAACCTAGATGCAATTATAACAGATAAACCATTGCCAAATGAATATCTCGATATATTGAAAAGTAAAAAAATTGAAATTATTTCCCCAACTCAACGTCTAACTTTACAATAATCAATAAATTTATAAAAAAATTTTATTTACATCTCTTTATGGTAGAGAGAGATAAATTCTTCTGCTTCTTGAAGCCAAGGCATAGAATTAGATGCTCCATATCGTGTGCCCACAATCGTAGCTACTCCATTTGCAAAAGTAAGAATTTCTATTAACTTTGATGTTGAAAAATGTAAAAAGTTTTCACATTTTAATAGTCCATGTATAACGGCAGCCATAAAGGCATCTCCGCAACCAGTTGTTTCTTTAATCCTTACTTTATCAAAAGTAGGCGTATGTATAAATTGTCCCTTATAATAACTTAGTACTCCATTCTTGCCAAGAGTAACCAGGATTAAAGAAGAATTAATTTTATTCAATATTTTTCTTAAGCCTTCTTTTGCATCTGTTAAACCGGTAATATATTTCAGATCATCATCACTCATCTTTAAAATATCAACTATTTTAGATATCTTAAAAAACATATTTAAAAAATCTTTTTTATCTTTTATTAATGATGGTCTTATATTGGGATCGAAAGAGGTAATTACCTTCTCTTTATAAAACATATTCAATAGTTCCAAATAAGCATCTGAAGCAGGTTTTTCAAGCAAAGAAATTGAACCAAAATGATACATAGAATAATTCTTGGGATTTATGTCTCTTACCTCAGGAATGGTCAACATTATATCAGCTGCGTGATCTCTGTAAAATCTAAATTCAGGTTTTCCTTCTTTATTAACTGCTACAAATGCGAGAGTGGTTTTTAAGTTAATATCTCTTTTTAGACATTCGGAATTTATTTTCTCTCTTCTTATAATATACATCAGCTCTTGGGCAAATTCATCTCCCCCTATTTTTGTTAAAAAGGATACTGGGACTCCCAGTCTTCTCAAAGCAACAACAACATTAAAAATAGAGCCGCCAGGCCTTTTTTCAAATAAGACACTATGATCAAGTCCTTTGCCCACTTCTTTTGAAATA
Source organism: Atribacterota bacterium (assembly GCA_035648055.1). Lineage (GTDB taxonomy): Bacteria > Atribacterota > Phoenicimicrobiia > Phoenicimicrobiales > Phoenicimicrobiaceae > Sediminicultor. The sequence continues at coordinate 10,382 of DASRMF010000074.1, read as the reverse complement.
AAATCAAGCAATATTTCTCCTCCACAGAGGACTGGTTTCAACATCTAATTACTCCCTCACTTATAAAATATCATTTTCAAATTACACCTGGGGTAGGATCATTACTTTCATGGATGGCTCTTTTCCATCCAATACAAGGTGTAAACCATTCTCTAACTCATTTAATGGTAGCCGATGAGATATTAGATCCTTTACTACTATTCTCCCAAAAGAAATAAGATCAATCGCTTGTTTTGAGTTTCGTAGAGATGTATAGGATGACATGATAGTTAATTCTTTATTAAATAATCTAAAAGGCTCAATAGTCATAAGTTTCCCTTTTGGTGGTACTCCAAAGAAAAGGATTTTCCCAGCAGGACGAGCATATGATATACATTGCTCAAGCACAGAGATCACTCCGGTAGCATCAACGACAATATCATAATGCTCCTTTTTTACCTGGCTGAAATCAGAGAAGACTTGTCCAATTCTCTCTGTAGCAGCAAAATTTCTTCGACTTTTATTTTTTTCTACTATATCCAACTTAGCAGGTCCTATGTTCTTAAGAGTTCGTAGTAAGAGCATTCCAATGGGCCCTGCTCCTACAAGCAGTATATGGGCACCTAATGCAGATCCAATCAATCCTACTCCGTGGATCACACAGGATAGAGGCTCCATAAATGCAGCTTCTTCAAATGATAAATCCCCAATAGTAAACGCAGCCTGCTGTGGGACTATAACATGTGTTGCCATCCCTCCTGGCATGGTCACTCCAATAGCCTGCCAGTTTTCACAAAAATGCTGACGATTATGCAAGCATGCATCACAAATCCCACAGGATAAATTTGGCTCTATTGCTACTCTATCTCCAATCTGAAATTTATCCACTTTATCACCTATCGCGACAACATCTCCCGAAAACTCATGTCCAGGAACAATAGGATAATCACCAAGATATTCACCAAGAAAAATATGGAGGTCTGTTCCGCAAATTCCACTCGCACTAACCCGAATAGTTATCCAACCCTGGGAAGGGTTCATCATCTTTTGCTTATCTAATACAAGCTCCTTTATAATTTTTGGTTTAAGAATTTGATAAGCTTTCATTATTATTAACTCCTTCTTACTTTATCACTTAGAAATCCTCAGATTATCGGGTATAATAAACTCCTGTCTCATATAGCTGCTCCTTATCTCCTCTAGAGATAAATTTGAATCTTCACAATATCCGGTTGGTGTTTTGCAGCTAATTCAAAAGCCTCAATAGCTTTACTAAATGGAAAACGACGAGAGATACAGGGTTTTAGGTCTACTTTCCCAGATTCTAGTAATGCCAACGTCTTGGGATACATATTAGCATATCGAAAAATTGGTATTGTAATTGCTTCTTTAGCCTGAGCCGCAGGAACATCAAATAGTGCCGGTTCGGATGGGATCCCTATGATGACGACCTTTCCTCCAGGGCAAACATAATGAAATATTGTCGAGAAAGCTTTCTTATTTCCGGAAGCCTCAAAGACGATATCCACACCCCATCCATTTGTCTCATGTGCTACGATATCTGCAAGATCATTTTTAGTAATATTGACTGTTTTAACAGGAGCTATGGATCGTATCAGATCAAGTTTAGGCTGCTGAATATCCGATACAATCACCTTACTGCATCCGCCTGCTAAAACAGCAAGTGTAGTAACAATACCTATAGTTCCAGCTCCTAGCACAAGAGCAATATCTCCCGGTTTTATTTGTGCTTTAGTTGCGGCATATATACCAATCGCCATAGGTTCAACCATTGCAGCCTCTTCTAACGACACTGAGTCTGGAACCTTGAATGTCAAGGAAGCAGGATGAACTACCGATTCACGTAGGCAGCCGTGGATTGGAGGTGTAGCCCAGAACCGTACATTAGGATCAAGATTGTACATCCCTAATCTTGAAGCCTTGCTGGTAAAATCGGGTATCCCTGGTTCCATACAAACCCTATCCCCAACTACAAGATGAGTAACTTGTTTACCAACCTCAATAACAATTCCGGATGCCTCATGGCCAAGAACCATAGGTTCAGTAATAATATAAGGACCAATCTTCCCTTCTTCATAGTAGTGCACATCACTGCCACAAATTCCTACATGTTTCACAGCAATGCGAACATCATTAGGACCAAGATACTCTTCTATTAAAAAATCATCTACAATAGCAATATCTTTAGTTTTGTTTAATATAACAGCTTTCATTTAAATTTCCTTTTTATTTTTCTTTATTATATAGTAATTACAATTATTATATATATTTCATAATATAACACAAGTCACGAAATGGGTGATATAATCTAAGGAATTTCTCATATTGTATCTTATACTGAGTATGGGCTTCATTATTAGACTCAATTGAGTGACTGAGTGATATTATTTGTGCCCCGCTCTCATAATTCTGAAACAATCCACTCCCTACTCCTCCTGCTATAGCAGCTCCTAATGCTGTGGCCATCCTTGGAGAATCTATTAGATGTTGTTTAAACCAAATTATTTTTGGTAAAGTAAAATGCGAATCAACCCTATTCCCGGTTATAGCAAAGAAATTATCAAGCGATATTCGATCTAATATATAAGAACAATATTGCTCACTTCTATTATCCGAGTGGATTATTTCGTTATAAACTGGTTCACCCTGTGCATCAACAGGAATCATACCGTTCATGTGGCCGGAAAGTCCAATTCCAACTATATCAGTAGTATCAAAAAGTCCCTTATCTTTTAAGTGACGAATGCCTCTCAAAACACCCTGCCACATCCCGTAAGGATCCTGCTCTGTCCAGCCCACATGAGGATAGATCGTTTTCATTTTCTGCGTAGAGGTACCCATAATTTTTCCTGTCTCATGAAACAGAACACTTTTGACCCCTGTTGTGCCTATATCAAATACCAATATGCCAACTTGTTTGCTCATCATTTTTTCAATACCCTTTCAGAGCACTATATACAGGTAAATCCACCATCAATAACAAGATCAGCCCCAGTAGTAAATGAACTCGCACTACTAGCAAAATAGAGCAATGCCGATTGAAGCTCTTCGGGGTTACCCATTCGTTTATAAACACCTTTTTGGATCCACTCGTCTTTCCAATCGGCTGGAGCTTTCTTTGTCATCTCTGTTGCAATATACCCTGGACTGATACTATTGACCCTCACATGATAGGGAGCCCACTCTACAGCCAACGATTTTGTAAGTTGAATAACTCCAGCTTTTGAAGCATTGTATCCACATTGAGGTTGCGGCGTATTGACAATATGGGCCGACATGGATGCGGTATTAATTATCGATCCATATTTTTGTCGTATCATTATCTTACCGACCTCTTGCGCGACCAGGAAAATACCTGTAAGATTAATATCAATAACACGCTTCCATGAAGCAAATGACATAGTCTCTGCAGGCTCGTTGATACAGATTCCCGCATTATTGAATAAAATATCTATCTTACTAAAATGGTCCAAAACTTGACGCACCATTGCCTTTACACTTTTAGGATCAGTTACATCTGTTCTTATTGCAATCACCGTAGAATTTGTTGCCTCAAGCTCCTTTACAGTCTTTTGCGCGGCATCCATGTCAATATCCGCTATAATTACATTCGATCCTGCTTCAATAAACGCTTCGGCTCCTCTTCTACCAATTCCTCTTGCACCTCCTGTCACTATTGCACAAGTATTCCTCAGATCAAAGATATTCATTTTCATATTTCATAACCTCCCTTTGAGTTATTTATCTGTGACATATCATGGTATGTATTTCCATTAAAGAATAAAATTTATCCTTTCACCGCACCCATAGTAAGTCCTTCAACCAATGCTTTTTGAGATATAATTCCAAAAATGACTGGTATTAAGATCGTTATGGTCGATATCGCACTTAGCTTAGCCCAGAACAATCCTTCCTGTGTCATAAATGAGGCCATATATACCGGTAAGGTATTTGCTTTTACTGCCGTAAGATTGACGGCAAAGAAAAATTCGTTCCAGATAAATACGAAAGTAAGTAGTGCTGATGATATTATTCCCGATTTTGAGAGAGGAAAAATTATTTTAAAGAAAGCATTACATTTAGAACACCCATCAATATCTGCTGCTTCCAAAATCTCAATAGGAATATCTTTGAAAAACGATACCACCATCCATATAATCAATGGTGTGTGAATACCTACATATAAGAGGATAAGTCCGGTTCTCGTATCCAATAGATTCATCCAACGCATGATAAGAAATGCAGGAACGAGAACTGCGCAAGGTGGTAGTAACTGTGTTGAAATAAACCAAAAATAGAGGTTGGCTGGATTCTTCATTTTTCCAAATACAATTCTATAGGCTGCTGGTAAGCCAATAGCAAGACAAAGCAAAACTGAAATAACGGTTACCGTTACAGAGTTAACAATATGAGAAAAAATCGTTTTATCAAAAATGATAGCATAGTTATTTAAAGTAAATTTATGGATAAATAATGAGGGTGGAATAACACTTTCTTCGACCTTAAAACTGGTTACAACCATATAGTAAACTGGAAACACCCATGCAAAGCAAAGAATATAGGTCAGAAAGGTGATCATAGAGTCTCCTACTTTCTTATTGGTTGCCCGTATCATAATCATATCTCCAATCTTTTGATTTGTTTTTGAATAAAATTAAACATAAACATAATGATAATAAGAGACATTACTACCATAATAGTTGCATAACTCGCAGCCTGACCAATATCCCACTTATAATAACTGACTTTAAATACCTGATATGGAAGATTCGTTGTAGCAAATCCAGGTCCTCCACGAGTAGTAACATAAATAAGACCAAAAACTTTAAGTATAAAGATCATCCCCAGCATAATTACAACTTGAATATGATAGCGCAATGCAGGAATTTTTATCTGGAACAGAATACGTATACTACTGGCTCCATCAATCATAGCACTTTCAACCATTTCATGATCTATGCCTTGCAATCCCGCCAATATAATTAATACAAAGAATGGAGTCCACTGCCACACAATCATAATAATAATCGAAATAAAGGCGTGTTGACCAAAGAAGTCAATTGGAGCTGAATTAGACATTTGTGAAATATAACCAGCAATGCCAAAAGATGGATGGAGTAATAGAGTTTTCCAGATAATACCGATTACTGCATCCATCATAAAAAATGGGATAATAATGCAGGTCCTGCACAGTTTTCGTAATGGAAATCTTCTGTTTAACAACAGAGAAAAGCAAAATCCAAGAATGAGGCACAAAATTAGGGAGAGTGCGGTTATTAGGATGGTGTTACCAATAATCTGATAGGTCTCCGGCGCCGTAAAAATCCATACATAGTTCTTTATGCCTGCAAAAGATTTTCCCAAATCTGGACGAATTACGATCCATTTGACAAAACTTAAGAAAATAGTAGCAAGAAATAGAATCTGGGTAACTACTGCAACAATAATAACTGCTGGTAAAGTAAGTAACGAATTAATTTTTAATTTCATAGTTTATTATGGCTCCATGCATTTATAGAATGAGAGATATCAGCAGATTTGATATCTGTTGATATCTCTCATTACTACCTCATTAATAGAAAAACAATTTTAAATAGTTAACATTGTTACTCTTTATAGTATCCTCCATCTTTTGAGACCTCAAGTGCGGCTTTTTGACAAGCTTGAATTACAGATTCAAGGTCTTTAGTACCTGAAAGATATGCAGCAAGTTCTTGTCCCACTTGTTCTCCAAGTCCTTGGAATTCAGGAATTGAAACATATTGTACACCTTTATATGGTACAGGATCATATGTTGGTTTGTCGTAATCTGCATTCTTCATGGAATCAAGTGTAAGAGTAGCAAAAGGAGCTGCAGCCTGATAACTGGAATTTTCATAGGTAGAGATACGTGTTCCTGGAGGAGCTTGCTGCCAGCCAAGAGTCTCCCCTACCAGCTTGATATAATTTTTACTTGTAGCCCATGTTATAAACTTAAATGCAGCATCTTTATTTTTAGAAGCTGACTCGATGGCAAGTGACCAAGCCCAAAGCCATCCATCATTCTTCTTCTTTGCAGAAGGGGCAAGAGCATACGCAACTTTACCTTTCACCGTTGAGTCGGCACCTTCAAGAAATCCTGCAGCTACAGTTGCATCATACCACATGCCAGTTCGTCCACTTGACATCAGAGCAAGAGCTTCGGTAAAACCTACACTTGTAGGACCTGGTTCACCTACTTCGGTTACAATCTTTTTGTAAAATTGAAAAGCATTTCGCATTTCCTGCGTATCAAACTGTGGATGCCATTTTTCATCAAACCATCGGGCTCCAAAAGCATTGATCATAGTTCCAAAAACAGCCATATTCTGACCCCAGCCCGGAAGACCACGAAGTACAATACCGTAGATATTGTTAGCAGGGTCATTAAGCACTTTTGCAAACTGATAGATTTCTTCCCATGTTGGAGCCTTTGGCATCGTCAAACCATGTTTTTCAAAAAGATCCTTTCTGTAGAAGACCATACTGCTCTCACCATAAAATGGAATAGCAAACTGTTCACCACTTAGTGAAAGTGCACTGATAACTGGTGAAAGAAAATCATCACGGTCATATTCTTTCAGTTCGGTTGCTGCCATTTTTTTAAAATATGGCTCTAGCGAGACAATCCATTTGTTTGCAGCCCAGAAGGGAGTGTCATACGTACCAATGGTTACAATATCAAATTTTCCTGCACCGAGAGCAACATCCTGAGTGACTTTCTGTCGAAGTTCATTTTCAGGCAATACGATAAAACTTAGTTTGATTCCTGTGTCTTTAGTAAATTCTTCTGACAACTTTTGCATAGTTATCATATCAGGATTATTTACCGTAGCAATAGCTAACTCCTCGGCGATTCCGATTTGAGAAAACAATGGAGTAAGCCCAAGAAATAATACAGCAACTAATAAAATAACAAAACGTTTCATAAATTTTCTCCTTTCTTTCCCCTCATTATAAAGAGGATATTTTAATTTTTTAATCTTTTACACAATTACCCAACAGACAGCATTTTTTGATTTAGATATATAGATTATATCTTCTCTCACAAATTAAGATAATTTTTTATATATAATACATCCCCCCTTTGTTTACCCCTCCTTATTTATTCGAAACTTTGCCACTTTAATTAAAACGATTCTCTAATAACAAGCTCTGTAAGTAAACGGTATTCCTTATAATCTCCGGTTTCTTCTTTTTTAATTCTTCTAATCAATAGTTCAGAAGCTTTTTCTCCTATTCTACGACTTGGTTGCTTGACCACCGATAATGGAGGGTTAGTAATTGAAGCCCATTTATAATCATCAAATCCTATGATTGCTAATTCATCTGGTACTTTTACATGTTTTTCCTTTAAAAATTGTATAGCACCGATAGTCATTAGATTATTAACAACAAATAAAGCAGTTATATTTGAATTAAGTAATAATTCTTTCATTAATTTATAACCACCATCATATCTGCTATTGCCTATTTTTATTAAATTTTGATCAACCTTTATCCCATAATCCACTAATGCTCTTTCGTATCCTTCAACTCTTTCTTCGCTAGTAGTTAATCCTGGTACCCCAGTAATAACTCCTATTCTTGAATGCCCCTTGTTAATTAACGCGCTAACTGCCTTATATGCACCTTCGGCATTATCAACTAATACACAATCGCCTGGGCAATAACCTTGCGGCTTGCGATCGATAAATACTACGGGGCTATTCCTGTTTAATAACTTCTCTAAAAAAGCATGGTCGCCAGATGCGGGGGCTACAATTAAACCATCTATTAATTTGGCATTGAAGACTCTTACTTGCTCTTTCTCGATTTCTAAATTTTCATCGGAATCAGCGAGTACAAGAGTGTATCCGTATTTTTTTAATGTACTTTCTACCCCTCTAATCAGAGCTGTAAAAAAGAAATTAGCAATATCAGGCACTATCAAGCCTATTACCTTGGTTTTTTGGCTACGTAGACTTTGCGCAGCAAAGTTTGGGTAATAATCTAATTTTTTCATAACTCTTAAAACTTTATCTTTAGTTTCTTTTTCAACAAACCGAGTTTTATTGATCACATGGGAAACTGTTGCCGTTGATACCCCTGCTTCCCGAGCTACATCCTTCATGGTAACTTTCATTTGCATAGTAACTCCATTTAGTTTGAGTTAAACGATTACGTAATCGTTTAACTCAAACTATCACATTTTATAAAAGTTGTCAAATTTTTTAATACATTTTTTTTATAATTCTATATAAATTAATATTTCGAGCTCTGTCTACCAAAAAATGTGCTACAATGCCACAATTTCTTATCAAAATATTTTAAAGAATGATATAGATTATAACTAAACAATCGTAATATATAGAGTGAGTTTTTAGTTGGAAAACGAAGATAAAGTGTGTATGAGTGTGGGAGAAAAAAAAGAAAATATATCCTATTCTTTTGGTGTTAATATGACCTCTACTGGCAGTTGTGTACTTGCATCAATCACCATTTTTGCTTTGAATCCGAGAGCAACGAAGTTTTTAGTAATTAATTTTACATTAGTTTCATCTTTAGAGTGCTTCTGTTTTTTATTACACTTACACCTGCTGCCACTGCAATTGCAACTTTTCTTTTTTCCGTTATTAGAATGTATTACTATATGGACTGTGTTGCTGCTAATATTTATTTTATTTATTGTGGCGGCAACTACTGTTTGGGCTATTAGACGGTGTAAGATTTTATAATAAATATCTATTCCAATTTTTTTCCTGAAGTAAGAAAAAGTAGAATGAGCGGGGGTTTTAAGAAAATTGTTAAAACCACAAAGAACACAAAAACGCGAGTCAAATTGTAAGCTCTCAGCCAATTTTCGGTTTGATTTTACTTCACCCAACCAGATTAAAAGTTGGGCTCTAAATAGAGACACCGGGTCATAAACCAATTCTCTGTCGGTGGTGTATTTATCTTTGATTATAGGATAAATAAAGCTCCAGTCTATGGATTCAAAAATAATCTTTAGAGAATCATCTTTTTTAATTTTCCGGGAAGCTTCATAGGTAACAAAAGAAAGTTGCCGGCTTTTTGCTTTTTTCATAAGAATAATTACACCAAAATTTTTTTTGAAGAAGTGTAAGTCTATAAAAGTAAACCAAAGGTGCCAGGCACCTTTGGTTTACTTTTATAGAAAAAATAGTTGTGCATCTTAATTGATTACTTACTTACTTACTTAGTTAGTTTGGTTAATTGGTTAAGATTTTAATTTTTTAATTATAAAGAGTTTTTTAAAATAAGCTTTTTTTCGGTTTTGGAGAATCTGCCGGTATATTACCTTTCATCTTTTTTCTTAAAAAAGCAGGGATTTCTAAATCTTTATCATCTATCAATTGATCTTTAATTTTAAATTTATCTACTGTCTTCAGATTATTTTTTTCTGAATAATTTTCTTTAAATAATTCCTTTTTATCTACTTCTTCCTTTTCTTCTTCTTCAATATTTACTTCGCAACTTGTTGCAATGACAGATACTCTTATTTCGTCCTGCATTTCCTCATTAATAATTGCGCCAAAAACAATATTTGTATCTTGCCCAACTGCTTTAGATATAATATCAACTATTCCGTTTACTTCAAACAAGCTCATATCTAAACCGCCGGTGACATTAATCAATAATGATTTTGCTCCTTTTATGGATACTTCTAATAAGGGACTGGAAATAGCCATTTTTGCTGCAGCAGCTGCTTTCTTTTTCCCTTTACCTGTTCCAATGCCTACCAAGGATAAGCCAGCATCTTTTGCTACGGTTCTCACATCAGCTAAATCTAAATTTATCAATCCAGGAATGGTAATTAAGTCCGCGATAGCTTGAACAGATTGGCATAATACCTTATCAGTCATTTCAAAGGCATTTTTCATGGAAGTATCTTTAGAAATAATTTTCAATAAACGGTCATTAGAAATTGTAATCAAAGCATCTACTTCATTTTTTAATTCTTCTATCCCGACTTCTGCTTGTAGTTTTCTCTTTTTACCTTCGAAAGTGAATGGTTTAGTTACTACGCCTATGGTTAGAATGCCATGCTGTTTTGCTATCTTTGCCGCAACCGAAGCAACTCCAGTTCCTGTTCCTCCTCCCATGCCTGCTGTAATAAAAATTATATCTGCACTTTCCATGGCCTTAGATATTTTATCTTTATCCTCTTCAGCTGCTTTCTTGCCCAATTCGGGATTGCCACCGGTTCCTAAACCATTGGTTAAAGTTTTACCAATTTGAATTTTTTGTCCAGCTTGAGATAGGGATAGGGCTTGTACGTCTGTGTTTATAGCAATTAGATCAAGATTGCTCATTCCCTGCAGAGTCATTTCCCGAATCGCATTATTCCCTCCTCCTCCAAT
>DASRMF010000073.1:0-21064 GCA_035648055.1 Atribacterota bacterium | reverse complement strand
GTACCAGGTTTAGTTAAAGAATTAAACGCCTGTTAAGGGGGCGATAGCCCTGTATTTTAAGTAAAATAAGGTCATATGAGCTTAAAATAAGAATAAATATAATTGTTATTCTTGTTTTAATCTCAAAAACCTTAAATTTTTCTAGGTTACAAAAAATTATTGCTCGATATAATTAGTTACAACACAGCCTCTTTCATGGGAATGACAGATACAGGAAAGCTTAAATCCTGGTTTTTTCACGAGATAAGAAATACGATATACGAAATAGTAACTGACTAATTTAATAACTAAACAAAAGAGGAGATTTATGACAAAATACATTTTTGTTACAGGTGGGGTAGTTTCATCTTTGGGTAAAGGTATTTCTGCTTCTTCTATCGGAAGGATATTAAAAAGCAGGGGTTTAAATATTTCCATGCAGAAAATAGATCCTTACATAAATGTTGATGCCGGAACTATGAATCCTTATCAACACGGTGAAGTATTTGTCACTGAAGATGGGGCAGAGACAGATTTAGATTTAGGACATTATGAGAGATTTATTGATACAAATTTATCTAGCTACAGTAATGTGACTACGGGAAAAATTTATAGCTCCGTAATTTCTAAGGAAAGAAGAGGAGATTTTTTAGGAGCCACAGTTCAGGTGATACCTCATATAACTGATGAGATTAAATCTACCATTAAAAATATTTCCCAAAACAAAAAAGAGAAAGTAGATATAGTAATCGTAGAGATCGGGGGAACAGTAGGGGATATTGAGAGCCTTCCTTTTTTAGAAGCCATAAGGCAATTCAGAAACGATATAGGCAAAGAAAATGTTCTGTATGTACACGTTACTTTTATTCCTTATCTTAAAGCTGCCAAAGAGTTAAAGTCAAAACCTACACAACACAGCGTAAGAGAGCTAAGAGAGATTGGTATCCAACCAGATATAGTTATCTGCCGTTGTCAATCAAAACTTTCCCAAGAGGTAAAAAATAAAATATCTTTGTTTTGTGATATTAAGAATGAGGCGATAATTGAAGCAATAAATGTTAAATCTATTTATGAAGTACCAATAGTATTTGAAGAACAAAAGTTGGGAGATTTAATCATAAAGTTATTAAATTTAAAATGCCAGGGTCCTGATTTGCAAAACTGGAAAAACATGGTTGATAAAATATATCATCCCAAAAGAGAAGTTAATATTGGAGTAGTGGGGAAATATATCAGCTTAAAAGATGCTTATATAAGTATTACCGAAGCGCTTCTCCATGGTGGAATCGATAATGATTGCAAGGTAAAAGTAAAAAGAATTGATTCGGATGAAATAAAAAAACATTCTCCAAAAGATATTTTTAAAGATATTAATGGAATCCTGATACCGGGCGGTTTTGGAAAAAGAGGGGTAGAAGGTAAAATTGAAACAGTAAAGTATGCAAGGGAAAATAAAATACCTTTTTTAGGAATTTGCTTAGGAATGCAATGTGCCGTCATAGAGCTTGCTCGAAATGTAATGAATTTAGAAGAAGCTAATAGCTCAGAATTTGATCCCAAAACACCATTTCCTGTAATTGATCTTTTATTGGAACAAAAGAAAATAAAAATAAAAGGCGGTACTATGCGCTTAGGTGCATACTCTTGTAAATTGGAAAAAGATTCCCTTGCTTTTAAAATATTTAACCAAGAGATGATTTATGAAAGACATCGGCATAGATACGAATTTAATAATTCATACAAGAATGATTTTTCTAAGCACGGTATAAGATTTAGTGGCTTTAATCAGGATTTAAATTTAGTAGAGATTATTGAGCTTCCGAATCATCCCTGGTTTATAGGGGTGCAATTCCATCCTGAATTTAAATCAAGACCTAATCGAGCTCACCCGTTGTTTAGGGAATTTATAAAAGCAGCAATAGAAAATAATCGATAAATTATTTTTAAAGGCAGGTGATAAACATGTTTAATGCTTTAATATTAGCAGGAACGAAGGAAAAAGGTCCTTTAGAAATCGCTGAGGATGTAGACAATAAAGCTCTGATCATGATAGATGATAAGCCAATGATTACCTATATTGTTGATGCATTGAATAATTCAGAAAATATTGCTAAAATTATAGTAGTAGGTCCAAAAAATGAACTTCATCCTTACATAGGTAAAAAGGTAAAAGAAATATTAAATCCCGGCAATTCTATACTTGAAAATATGGAGAGAGGGTTAAATTTTTTTAATTCTGATGATAGTTTACTGATCTTAACCTCTGATATTCCCTTAATTACCCCGGAAGCGATTGATGAGTTTTTAAATATATGTACAAAAAGAAAACTTTGTATCGGTTATCCCATAATTACCAAAGAAAACATTATAAAAAAGTACCCTGAAACGGAGAGAACTTATGTAAAAATGAAAGAAGGAATTTTATGCGGAGGAAATATTGTATTTTTTAAACCAGAAGTATTTTTTCAAAATAAAGAATTGATTCAAGGATTATTTAATAATAGAAAAAATAACTTGAAAAATGCTAAAATATTAGGCCTTAAGTTTATATTAAAATTTTTATTTAAAACACTAACTATGGGGGAAATAGAAAAAAGAGTAACCGATATAATTGGTTATAATTCTGGTGCAGTTATGGTATCATATCCCGAAATAATGATTGACTTAGATAAGCCCAGTGATTTGAAATTAATTCGAAAATGTTTGGAGAAATAGAGATGATATTTCCAAATAATAAAAAAATTTGTAATAATATAATATTAGTGATAAAATATCTTTGGATATGATATAATATATAGAAGTTCAACTCTTCAATAGCCCTCTTTTTAATGAATTTTCTAATAACATCACTACTTCAAGTTATTTTCTTGTTAGAAAGTACCGGTGAAAAATAATTATTAATCTTATGGGATAAAAATAGCTTATACATCGGCAATTTATTATTAAATTTATTTAGAAATAACCGCGCTATTAGTTTAAATATTATAAATGTTTTAAAAATATCAATTAAATCTAATTATATATATAAAGGGAGGTCTTGCAGTTTGCTTTTAACAGAATTAAAGGAAAAAAAGATTGATGATTTATGTAAAATTGCAAAGGAATATAATATTAATAATTTTTCCAGAATAAAAAAGATGGATTTAATCTTTAAAATATTACAGGCCGAAACAGAGAAAAAGGGTTATATGTTTTCTGAGGGAATTTTGGAGATTATGAATGAAGGTTTTGGTTTTTTGAGAACATCTGGCTACCTACCCGGTGAAAACGACATTTATATTTCCCCTTCTCAAATAAGAAGATTTAATCTTAGCGTTGGTGATATTGTATCAGGCCAGGTTAGACCTCCTAAAGAAGGAGAAAGATATTACGCTTTATTAAAAATTGAAGCAGTTAACCACGAAGATCCAGAATTATCTAAAGAAAGAATAGATTTTCAAAACCTTACTCCTCTTTTTCCCGAAAAGATGATTAAATTAGAAAATAAATCAAGTGGACTATCAACACGAATTATTGATTTATTTTCTCCAATTGGAAAAGGTCAACGAGGTCTAATAGTTTCTCCTCCAAAAGCAGGTAAGACAATTTTATTGGAAAAGATTGCTAATGGAATTACAATTAATCATCCAGAGATACATCTTATGGTTTTATTAGTTGACGAAAGACCGGAAGAAGTAACCGGTATGCAAAGATCGGTAAAAGCTGAAGTGATAAGCTCTACCTTTGACCAACCTGTTACTAATCATATAAAAGTAGCGGAAATTGTCTTGGAAAGAGCTAAAAGGTTAGTAGAGCAAAAGAAAGACGTGGTAATATTATTAGATAGTATTACGAGATTAGCGCGAGCTTACAATCAAACTATTCCAACAAGTGGCAAAACTCTATCCGGTGGTTTAGATTCAAGTGCTCTTTATTTACCAAAAAGATTTTTTGGGGCAGCGAGAAATATTGAAGAGGGAGGTAGCTTGACTATAATTGCAACTGCTTTAGTAGAAACAGGAAGCAGAATGGACGATGTGATATTTGAGGAATTTAAAGGTACTGGTAATATGGAATTAAGGTTAGATAGAGAACTTTCTGAAAATCGAATATTTCCGGCAATCGATATTAGGAAATCAGGCACTCGAAAAGAAGAATTATTACTGTCTAAGGAGAAATTACAAAAAATATGGTTACTAAGAAGGGCGTTGGCTTCACAGCCATCTCTGGGTGCGGTAAAATTAGTGATTAATAAATTAAAAAAGACTAAAACCAATCAAGAGTTTTTAGATTCTATTAAAGAACAGGATATTTAATCTTATTATTCATTACGGGCAGACACAAGGTCTGCCCCTACTAATTTTTCCTGTATTTTGATTCGATATGCGATACGCGACACGCAATACGAGATTAATTTTGACCTTAAAATAATAATATGTTATAATTTTTTAGATTTTTATCTATTAAATATAAAAAAAAGAAATTAAAGGAAGAGGAAAATGAAAAAAGATATACATCCAAAATATGAAAAAGCAACAATAAGTTGTGCTTGCGGTAACAGCTTTGAAACCGGGTCTACTAAAAAGAATATGAAAGTAGAAATATGTTCTGCCTGTCATCCCTTTTTTACCGGGAAACAAAAGATAATTGATACTGCAGGAAGAGTTGAGAGATTTAATAGAAAATACAATTTAACCAACGATGAAGATAGTAATAATTAAGGATACTATCATAAAAATATTTAAATGATTTCAAAAATAAGTATTCTCTTAAAAAAGAAATAGAAAAAGTTTTCAATGAATAATTACAAGAACAAAAAATATGAAAGAGAAAAAGATATTATTTAAGAATATTTGTAATAAAATGATGAATTAATTTAAATATATAAAAAGACAGAGCCTTTATTTGGCTCTGTCTTTTTATATATTTATTTAAGTGTATAGAAAAAAGTTTTGAGTTTTAAGCTAACGACTATTCACTATCGACTAATTTTATGCTGTAGAGGAGGGAAGAAATGCGTGAAGGTGTAAACACTGGTTGGATTGAAGTTATATGTGGGAGCATGTTTAGCGGGAAGAGTGAAGAATTAATAAGAAGAGTTCACAGAGTTCAAATTGCTAAAAAAAAGATTCAGATATTTAAACCAACTATTGATAATAGGTATGCTGTTCAGCATATTTACTCACATAACGGTACTAAGGTTGACGCAATAAATATTACTAAATCAAAAGAAATTTTGGATTCAGTAGAATCGGATACCGAGGTTATTGCTATTGATGAAGCTCAATTTTACGATGAGGACATTGTACTAGTTTGTCAAAAACTTGCCGACCAAGGGAAAAGGGTAATTATTGCAGGTTTAGATCAGGATTTTAGGGGAGAACCATTTGGCCCAATACCTAAATTGCTTGCAATAGCAGAATATATAGATAAGTTGCAAGCAATCTGCATGGTTTGTGGTAATACGGCTTCCAGAACTCAAAGATTAGTAAATGGTCAGCCAGCAAAGTATAGTGATCCAACTATATTGATTGGAGCAAAAGAAAGTTATGAGGCAAGATGTCGTAAATGTCATGTGGTAACTAAAGAGTAAATAGCGTATCGCTATCTTAAAATGAGGAGAATTACATGAAAGTTAGGTTGATAAATTACACTAAAGATCCTGAAAAAATTGTAGCTCAGTCAGCAAGATTATGTTATTCTGCATTAGGAATAGAAGAATTAAGGGAAAAACTTAGTGATGAATCAATAATAAAATTAATTAAAAAAATAATGAAATTAGGACATTATTCTGTTTTGGAGCATGCTACTTTTACTTTCGCCATAGAAGAAATATCCAGAGTTACTTCCCATCAATTAGTAAGACATCGGCTTGCCTCTTTTTCCCAACAAAGCCAAAGATATGTTAAAATAGATAAGGAGGATTTTCCCTATATTGTCCCAAAATCTATCGAGAAGGATGAAAAGTTAGCTAAAATATTTATAGATGCCGTAAAAGAATTAGATGGAATTTATCAATTATTGCTAGAGCACAATATAAAAGCAGAAGATGCAAGATATATTTTGCCACAAGCGGTTACAACTAAAATGATAATATCGGCAAATGCTCGGGAATTACTGCATATCTTTAAATTGCGATGCTGCAATAGAGCCCAATGGGAGATTAGAGAACTTGCTATGAACATGTTAAAAGAAGTTAAAAGTATTGCGCCCACTATATTTGAAAATGCCGGACCGCCTTGCGTTTTAGGATCTTGCCCTGAAGGGAAATTATCTTGTGGCAAACCCTGGTCTAAAAATAAAGAAGAAGGAGTAAATGAATAATAATGAAAAATGCTGACTGTAATTATGGAGGTCAAGCGGTAATCGAAGGAGTAATGATGAGGTCTCCTTTAAAATATGCCATTGCTGTTCGTAAGCCAGATAAAGAAATAATTTTAAAAATGGGTAACCTAAGGACTTTATCTGATAAGATGAAATTTCTTAAATGGCCCATTTTTAGAGGGATAATTAATTTAGTCGAGTCTTTGGTGCTTGGCTTGAAGGCGTTAACTTATTCTGCAGAACAGGCAACGGGTGAAGAAGAGAAAATAAATAGTGTAGAAATGTTTTTTACAATTGTAATTGCTTTTGCACTATTTATAGTGTTTTTTATAGCTCTTCCTACCGTGATAGCTCGATATTTAGACAGGTATCTATCTAATATAATTATTTATAATTTATTTGAAGGATTATTAAGAATTAGTATATTTATAACTTATCTCTTTTTTATTTCAAAAATAAAAGATATAAGAAGAGTCTTTGAATACCATGGGGCAGAACACAAGGTAATATATACCTATGAAGCAGGCGAAGAACTCAACGTTAATAATGCGAAAAAACATAGTACTTTACACCCTCGATGTGGAACAAGTTTTATTTTTATCGTTTTAGTCATGAGTATTTTAGTATTTTCTTTACTGGGGAAGCAAACTTTGCTTTTGAGGATAGCCTATAGGGTTTCTATAATTCCCCTGATAGCTGGCCTATCTTATGAAATCTTAAAATTATCGGCAAAAAACATGAACAAAACTTTTGTAAAATGGGCAGTGACACCCGGATTATGGTTTCAAAAACTTACTACCAGTGAACCTGATGATGACCAGATTGAGGTGGCCATAAAAGCATTAAAAGGTGTTTTGCCCGAAAAAAATAAAAATATAAAATCCGAAGTGGTAAATAATGTTTAAAAAATTAGAAGAATTAGAAAAAAAATATGAAGAATTAAATAAAAATCTTTCAGACCCAGAAATCATTACTAATCAACCTAAGTTTCAGGAATGCGCAAAGATGCACTCTGATATTTCTAAATCAGTTTTAAAATACAAAGAATACAAGAATATAATAAAAGAAATTGAAGAAAACTCAAAATTATTTTCAGAAGAAAAGGACATAGAATTTAAAAAACTAATTAGCGAAGAATTAGAAAAATTAAAAGAGAAGAAATATAATTTGGAAATAGAATTAAAAAAAATTATGTTTCCCAAAGATCCTCACGATAATAAAAATTGTATAGTAGAAATAAGAGCCGGCGCCGGGGGCAGTGAAGCTGCACTTTTTGCCGGTGATCTTTTTAGAATGTATTCTCGATTTGCCGAAAATAATAGATGGAAAACTGAGGTAATGAGTTCCAGTCCTACCGGAATCGGAGGATTTAAGGAGATAATATCTAACATAATAGGAAAGGGAGTATACGGAAAGTTAAAATATGAGAGCGGAGTACACCGGGTACAACGTGTTCCCGTAACCGAATCAAGCGGAAGGATACACACTTCAACTGTTACAGTAGCCATACTTCCTGAGGCAGAAGAGGTTGAAATTAATATTAATCCCAATGATTTAAGAATTGATACCTTCCATTCCACAGGACATGGAGGTCAAAGCGTTAATACTACAGATTCAGCAATTAGGATTACCCATATTCCAACCGGGATGGTAGCTACCTGCCAGGACGAGAAATCCCAATTTAAGAATAAGGCGAAGGCATTGATGGTATTAAGAGCCAGGCTTTTAGATGTGGCAGAAAGAGAGAAACATGAAGAGCTTGCTCTAAAGAGAAAAAGCCAGGTGGGCACCGGAGATAGAAGTGAAAGAATTAGAACTTACAATTTTCCCCAAAATAGAATTACGGATCACCGTATAGGCTTAAATTTACATAATTTGGAAGAAGTTTTAGAGGGGAATTTAAATGATTTAGTGTCTAATCTTTTAGAAAAAATAAAATATAGCAATGAAATTTGAAATAATGGTAGAAAAGAAGTATAAATTTCAAACTATTGGGCAAGCCTTTAAAAATATTAGCGACATATTTAAAAATGGCGGAATAATAAATTCAGATAGAGAAACAGAAATTTTATTAAGTTATTTTCTGGGAATGAGCAGAAGTGAAATATATTTAAATTCCGATAGAATATTAAAAGATACAGAAAAATTAGAATTAGTAGATATGGTCAAGAAGAGATTAAAAAGAATTCCTATTCAGTATATAACGAGACATCAAGAATTTATGGGGATGGATTTTTTGGTAGAAAAAGGAGTTTTAATCCCCCGGCCAGAAACAGAGATTTTAGTGGAAGAAGTTATTAAAAGATTAAAAAATTATAAATATTCTAATATCTTAGAAGTAGCAGATTTAGGAACCGGTACAGGTGTAATTGCTATCAGTATCGCCAATTTCATAAATAATATTACCGTTTACGCAACAGATATTTCTAAAAAACCTTTGCAAATAGCATTAAAAAATGCTCAAAAGCACTATTGTAAAGATAAAATAATATTTCTACAGGGAGATTTATTTGAACCTTTTAAAAATAAAATAGAAAAATTGAGTTTAGAAGCAATTATTTCAAATCCTCCCTATATAGACTCTTATGATTTTAAATCATTGCCACCTGAAGTAAAAAATAATGAACCCAAGATTGCTTTATTTGGAGGAATTGACGGTTTAGATTATTATCGCAAAATCATAAGGAAAAGTCCCCAATATTTAAAAAAGAAAGGTTTTCTAGCTTTAGAGGTGGGTGCTGGTCAGGCAAGAAAAGTAAAAGAATTAATTTTGAAAGAAAATAATTTTACTCAAGATATAGAAATTATTAAAGATTATTTGGGGATAGAGAGAGTACTGATAGCGTATAAAAAATAAAATTCGTAATGACAATACAAGGAAATTGCTTTTTGTTTTTCTGTCGAGATACGATTCATGAGATACGAGATACGAAATGATGGAGTTTTAATATAATGACTAGAACCGTTTTGTTTGTCTGTACCGGAAATACCTGCAGAAGCGCTATGGCAGAAGGTATATTTAAAAAAATGTTAAAAGAAAGAAAAGAGGATAATAGCAGTTTTAATATCTTATCGGCTGGAATTTCTGCTCTGCCGGGTATAAGTCCCACACCTGAAGCTATCAAGGTTATGTTTGAGCAGGGTATCGATATTTCTCAGCACCATACCCAAGAATTACGGGAAGAACTAATTAAAAAAGCAGATTTAATTTTAGTTATGGCAAATGAACATAAAGAATATATTTATAAAGAATTTCCCTTTGCCCAAAATAAGACTTTTCTCCTTAAGAAATTTACCCTAAACAATAAAACTGAAAGCAATCAAAACAACGAAAGGAATTATGAAATAATCGATCCGATTGGAAGGAAAATTGAATTTTACCGAATTATAGCAAGAGAGTTGAAAGAAAACTTAGAGAAGCTATTAGATAAAATTTTTGAAGAAAATAATAAATAACAGTGAGGAGGTATAAGATGAAAATTGCTTTAGGAAGCGATCATGGCGGATATAAATTAAAAGAAAATATAAAAGAATATTTAAAAAAAATAAATGTAGAATATATCGATTTTGGATGTGATAGTGAACAACCGGTTGATTATCCAGATATAGGTTTTAAAGTTTCTAATGAAGTGAAAGATGGAAATTTTGATAAAGGAATATTAATTTGTGGAACAGGGATTGGAATGTCCATAGTAGCAAACAAACTTAAAGGTATCAGGGCCTCATTATGTCATGATACATTTTCTGCTCGAAATGCTCGAGAACATAACGATGCCAATATTTTGACTTTAGGGGCAAGGGTGATAGGTGTAGGATTAGCAAAAGAAATTGTAAAAGTTTGGTTAAATACTAAGTTTAGCCAGGAGGAACGGCATGCTAACCGCCTGAATAAAATAAAACAAGAAGAAGATGAAGTCTTTAAATGAAATCGGACGTGATACGCGATACGAGAAATAAGGAGGAAAAGTCATTGTCAGAAATAATTATTTTGGACCATCCCTTAATACAGCACAAATTAACTTTAATAAGAGATAAGAATACTCAAGTGAAAGAATTTAGAGAATTAGTAGACGAACTATCTAATTTAATGGCTTACGAAGTAACCAGAGAAATAGAATTAAAGGAAATTGAAATAGAAACTCCCATTGGCAAGACTAAAAGTAAAGTAATAGCAGGGAAAAACATTGCTATAGTAGCTATTTTAAGGGCAGGCCTGGGTATGGTTGATGGAATATTAAAACTTATTCCTCCAGCAAAAGTAGGACACATTGGCATGTATCGTGATCCTGAAACTTTAAAACCTGTAGAATATTATGCTAAATTACCATCAGACATTAAAGATAGGAAAGTTATCATAGTTGATCCCATGTTGGCAACCGGAGGCACAGCTGTTGCCTGCATAGACTATATCAAGAAATGTGGAGCAACCGATATAAAGTTTATGTGTATAATTGCAGCTCAGGAAGGGGTTAATATGATAAAAAAATTTCACCCGGATGTAAAGATCTACACCGCAGCTATTGATGAAAAATTAAACTCACATGCATATATAGTTCCGGGTTTAGGTGACGCTGGGGATAGATTATTTGGCACAAAATAAATTAGTATATAGTATATAGTAAAGAGAGAAAAAGAAAAAGTTGCAAGTTACAAGTTGCAAGTAGGGGCAGACCTTGTGTCTGTCTGTAAAATGTCTTTGCTCAATACTCGATACTGGATACTCGATACTAGCTTGCTATACGCTAATAATATTAAAGGAGTTGTAAATTCATGAACCGTCCAACCTGGGATGAATATTTTATGGAAATAACTGAATTAGTTTCCAAGCGTTCTACCTGCTTAAGAAGAAAAGTTGGAGCAGTAATCGTAAAAGATAAGCGAATACTTACTACCGGGTATAATGGTGCACCCAGGGGGCTGCTTCATTGTTTGGAAATAGGATGTTTAAGAGAAATAAAGAAAGTTGCTTCCGGGGAAAGACAGGAATTATGTAGGGGATTACATGCTGAACAAAACGCAATTGTTCAGGCTGCGTTACATGGCTTAAGTATAAAAGGGAGCGTATTATATTGTACAACTCAACCTTGCGTGACTTGTGCTAAGATGATTATTAATTCAGGAATAAAGAAAATTATTTATAAAGAAAAATACCCTGATGAATTGGCACGAAAGATACTAAAAGAAGCAGGAGTAGTTGAGACTCATTATGAATAAAATAAAAATTGCTATGATTTTTGGAACTCGTCCCGAAACCATAAAGATGTTTCCGATAATTTCAGAAATAAAAAAATACTCCCATCTTATAGATTGCAAAATTATAGTTTCTGGCCAACACCGTGAAATGTTGGATCAGATGTTAGAAATTTTTCAGATTCTCCCTGATTATGATTTAAATATTATGAAACAAGGTCAATCCTTATCAAGTATTACTAATAATAGTCTTTTAGGTATTGAAAAAATATTAATAAAAGAAAAGCCGTCTATAGTATTAGTGCAGGGTGATACTACTACTACTTTTGCCGGAGCTTTAGCTGCTTTTTATCAGAAAATAAAAATAGGTCATATAGAAGCCGGGCTTAGAACTAACAATAAATATTATCCTTTTCCGGAAGAGGTGAATAGACATCTAACCAGTGTGCTAACCGATCTTCATTTTGCTCCCACTACCCAATCATATGAAAATTTGCTTTCTGAAGGAGTAAAAAAAGAAAATATTTTTATCTCCGGAAATACTGTGATAGATTCACTGTTATTGATGATTAAGGAGAACTATATATTTAGAGAATCTCAATTAAAAGATAAAAAAATATTTGAGAAAAAGATTATTTTAGTGACTATGCACAGAAGAGAGAACTGGGGAGAACCAGTGAGAGAAACTTGTCGGGCAATAAATAAAATAATTGACAAACATTCTGATATATCCGTAATTTTCCCTCTACATAAAAATCCTGAAATAAGAAGGAATATTCAGGAAATCTTGCAAAATAAAAAAGATATTTTGCTTTTCGATACTTTAGATTATGATGATATGATTAACTTAATGTCCAAATCATATATTATACTTACAGACTCTGGCGGGATACAAGAAGAGGCGCCTTCTTTGGGTAAGCCAGTATTAGTATTACGGGATGAAACAGAAAGACCGGAAGCAGTTAAAGCGGGTGTGGTAAAACTGGTTGGAACTAACGAAGAAAGGATTTGTAGCGAAGTTAATTTACTCTTAAACAGCCAAGAAAAATATATGGAAATGTCAAAAAATATCAATCCTTACGGAGACGGAAAAGCCTCAGAAAGAATTGTTAAAAAAATTCTATATAATTTTAATTTAATCGATCAAGCTCCTGATGAATTTAAAGCAAAAAAGGAAAAACAGTAATTTAAAATTCACCAATGAACCACTTCTCCAATTCTCCAATTGGCCAATTCACCAATTCACCAATTAATTAAGATAATTAGCCGTTTAATTGTGTAATGTATAACTTGTAATAAGTACTTGTTTTTATTATTTAGGAAATTTAATCTTATCATTCATTACTTATTACTGGTTACTGTATTTTATACGAGATACGAATTTTACCCATGGTTTTTATTTCTCTACCATACACTAAATTATGTTATAATATTTTTGTTAATAATATTTATTTAATAGTGAGTAGTTATCGCGTTGTCAGCTACTGTTGTCAGCTAACAACTATTCACTAACGACTAACGACTATCCAAAGGTGTGCTAATTTATGTTTCCCATTTATGACGATGTACCAACAAAAAAATTTCCCTTAATAACAGTAGTATTAATTGTGCTGAATTCAATAGTATATTTATATCAAGTATCCTTAGGTGAAAGGTTCGCTGAATTTATCTATTCAATGGGTTTGCTTCCTTTTGAAATTACTCATCATATCGATCTTTTGCCTTCCGGTCCATCACCTATTTATTTAACTATATTTGCCTCTATGTTTATGCATGGCAGTATTGTTCACTTATTAGGAAACATGTTATTTTTATGGATATTTGGAAATAATGTAGAGGATTATTTAGGTAGAAAAAAATTTGTAATCTTTTATCTTTTTTGTGGAATAGCTGCTGCCCTCACACAAATATTTATTAATCCTGATTCTAGAGTACCAATGGTTGGAGCAAGTGGGGCAATAGCCGGTGTACTAGGAGCGTATTTATTGCTCTATCCCCGAGCTAAAGTAACTACGGTAATTATCTTTGGTTTTTTTATAAGATTGATTAAAATTCCTGCGGTAGTAGTATTAGGTTTTTGGATAATATACCAATTTTTATATGGCATATCTTATTTGACGGTTAGAACAGGAGATGATGGGGTAGCCTGGTTTGCTCACATTGGCGGCTTTATTTGCGGGATTATCTTAATTAAATTATTTAAACCGTTTGTAAAATAGTATCGCGTATCGAGTTAAATTTGAGTATAAATTTTAGCATATAATACAATAATTCCATACAATGTATAAATATTATTTAGATTAAGATAA
Source organism: Atribacterota bacterium (assembly GCA_035648055.1). GTDB lineage: Bacteria > Atribacterota > Phoenicimicrobiia > Phoenicimicrobiales > Phoenicimicrobiaceae > Sediminicultor. The sequence continues at coordinate 7,283 of DASRMF010000073.1, read as the reverse complement.
AAACCATAATTTAAAATTCAAAATATTTTATTTGTTTTCCTATCTCCTTTTTCCTACGGTACTTTTCTTTGTTTTTACTCGATACTCGATGCCGTATACTCGATACTTTCTTTTGTAAAGATTGATAAATATACTTAATTAAGCTATAATTTTAAAAATATCTATAAAAATTAGTATAAGAAAAAGGAAGGGATAAGATATGATGATAGGTACTGTTACCTTAAACCCTGCGATAGATGTGATTTTAGAGGTTAGTAATTTAAAAATAAATCATTACAATAAAGTTCTAAATGCCAGTACAACTTCTGGTGGTAAAGGGATAAATGTGTCTAAAGCTGTTAGGGGATGTGGTAGAGAAACTATCGCTGTCGGATTTTTGGGAGGCGGCAGAGGGAGAATGATAGAAGAAGAACTAAGAGGGCTGGGCATAACTACTAATTTTTGGCATATTGAAGAGAAGACTAGAAGCAATACAATTATTTCAGATAAAAAAGCGGGAGAGCATACCTTACTTAGTGAGCCAGGACCTAAAATTACAGAATATGACTTAGAGATGTTAAAATCAATCTTTTATCGGGTTATGTCTCAATGTAGTGCAGTTACACTATCTGGAAGTTTGCCTCGAGGAGTTCCTGTAAACATATATGGAGATTTAATTTCCATTGCCAAGGAAAGAGGAGTAAAAACTATTTTAAACACTTCCGGAGAACAATTTATAAAAGGTTTAGAGAAAAAGCCTTTTTTGGCAAAGCCCGACCTTCGAGAAAGCAATCGAGTTTTTGGAATTAAAATTGATAATGAAAGAGACGCGATTAAAGCAGCAAAAGAAGTTGTGCAGAGAGGGGCAGAAATTGGTGTAGTTTCTCTGGAACAAAAAAAAGATATAATTGCTACCCGAGATGAAATATGGTTCGCCGAAAATGACTATCACAAAATCGTAAATTTGATTGGAGCAGGCGATGCATTGATTGCAGGATTTGCAGTTGCCTTAACCGAAGAGGGGAAAAATCTTGAGGAAGCAATAAAATTTTCTATGGCCTGTGCTTTAGCCAGTGCACTAAGAGAAGAAGAGGAATTTAGTTCAAGAGAAGAGGTAGAGAAATGTCTTCAATGTGTGAAGATTAAGAAATTATAAAGATAGATATTGAGAGGAGATACTCTAAATTGAAAATAAAGGATATTATGATTCGGGATATTACCAGTGTTTTAGCCACATGTAAATTGGTGGATTTGATAGGTATATTATCCAGACATAAAATTGCCGGGCTTCCGGTGGTTAATAATAATCAAGAGGTTGTCGGATTTATATCCCTACACGATATAATTAGAGCTACTCTACCGAATTATTTAGGAATAATAAATAGTGATTCCATTCTTTCTGAATTTATCCAATTATCTAAAAGTTTAAAAGAATATTCTCAACGCCCAATAGAAGAATTTATGAGAAAAAATATTGTAACAATCGATGAAGACGATAACGAAGTTTTAGCATCAGATCTACTCATTAGAAATAAAATTCAAAGACTTCCTGTCTTACGAGATGGGAAATTAATGGGAATAATAACTTTAACTGATATCTGCCGAGTGCTTATGGAGAAAAATGAAAACAATGAAAATGAAGGATGATACAGTAGACTAAAAAGTATTTTTATTTAAATTAATCACTAATCTAAAAAGGACCAAAGAAATATACAATGAAAAAAGGGTTATTTATAACTTTTGAAGGGCTTGAAGGCTGTGGGAAAACTACCCAGGCAAAGATGCTTTTTGATTTTTTAACCAAACAAAAAATACCTTCTATTTACACTAAAGAGCCGGGAGGAACAAAGATCGGAGATAAAATACGTAAAATCCTTCTCGACCAAAAAAACGATGGTATGGATTACAAAACCGAAATGTTATTATTTCTAGCTTCTCGAGCAGAAAATGTCAGATTAATAATTTTACCAGCGTTAGAAGAGGGGAAGTTAGTTGTATCTGATCGTTTTTATGATTCTACTACTGCTTATCAAGGGTACGGAAGAGGTATAGATTTAGAAATTACCAAGAACCTAAATAGCTTGGTTGTGGGGAAAGCCATTCCTGATTTAACCTTCATCTTAGATATTGATCCATACGAAGGATTAAGTAGGTCAGCTTCTTTCGGTAATTCACGTGAAATGCGATTTGAAGAAGAGTTTATAAATAAAAAAATTATCGGAGGGAAATTATTTTTAGAAAGAGTTAGACACGGCTATTACCAATTGTCTCATGAAGAAAAAGGAAGAATTAAAATAATTGATGCTAACAGGAACAAAGAAGATATATTTGAAGAAATAGTCAAAATTGTAAAAAGAAAGTTGGCGGAGTAAGTTATGTCTTTTAATGATATAGTTGGACAGGAAAGAGTAATAAAAATACTGACAAAATCTCTAAAAGAGAACAAAGTCTCCTCATCTTATATTTTTGTCGGGAGCGAAGGAACTGGGAAAAAGCTAGTGGCTATAGAATTTAGCAAAGCGGTAAATTGTCTGAACCTTAGTAAAGGTTCAGAAGCTTGCGAAAATTGTCAATCGTGTACTGAGATTAGCAAGCAATTCAGCCCGGATTTAAAAATAATTGAACCAATCAAGAATTCGATAAAGATTGAACAAATACGAGAAATGCGAAAAGAGATTGGACTGAAGCCTTTTAAAAATAAAAAAAAGATATACATAATAGACAAAGCAGAAAAAATGACCCTTGAGGCGTCAAACTGTTTACTAAAAACCATTGAAGAACCGCCTTATTATGCAATAATAATTCTTATTTGCTCAAAGATAGATCCAATCTTACCCACTATAGTCTCACGTTGCCAGATACTAAATTTTGGGTTAATAACTTCCCTTAAGATAAAAGAGTTATTATTAAATAAGGTAAATAATTTAGAAAAAGAGAAAGCGGAAATAATTTCTAAATTAGCTCAAGGAAGTATTGGAAAAGCTTTTAAATTAGCAATAGATAAGGAATATTTTATTAGAAGGGAAGAAGCACTAGACTACTTATCAGCCATATCTCCCGGAAAATATAGTGACGATGTTTTTGCAAAAGTCGAAAAGATAGTATCTGAAATAAATAGAATAGAAGAGGTTTTAGAAATAGTAGAATTATGGTATCGAGATATCTTAATTATCAAAAACACAGGAGATCAAAAGTATATTGCCAATTGCGATAAATTAGAAGTACTTGATAAAAAATCTCAAATCTATTCCCAGGAGATTCTAATTGACATCTTGGATTATTTAGAACAAGTAGAAGAATATTTGATAAAAAATGTGAATAAACGTCTCATTTTAGAAAGATTATATATAAAGATGGTAGGTGTTGAGTATTGCCTAAAGTAACTGGTTTAAAATTTGCCAAAACAAATTATATTTATTATTTTAAAATTAACAATAAAATTACATTAAAAAAAGGGGATATTTGTTTAGTAAGAACAGCTATTGGTTTAGATTTAGGCAAAGTAGTTATCCCTAGTAAGTACATAAAAAATGATGAAATAGATACCCCGCTTAAAGATATACTTAGAAAAGCGAATAAAGAAGATTTTAAGAAACTCGAAATAATAAAGCGAGAGGAAATTGATGCATTAAATATCTGTAAAGAGAAGCTTAAAAAATATAAATTACCCATGAAATTAGTTTACGCAAAGTATTTATTTGATAAAAGTCGGATAATATTCTATTTTGTTTCTACTCAGCGAATAGATTTTCGAGAATTGGTTAAAGAATTAGCTAAAATTTTCAAAACTAAAATTGAGCTGAGACAGATTGGAGTAAGAGATGGAACGAAATTAATAGGCGGAATGGGAATTTGTGGGAGAGAAGTGTGCTGCGTTTCTTATATTCAAAAGTTTGCACCGATTCATATTAATATGGCTAAAGTACAAAAAATTGCTCTGAATCAATCTAAAATATCAGGCCTTTGCGGCAGATTAATGTGCTGTCTATCTTACGAATCCGAGTTCTATAAGGAATGCTTAAAAAAGTATCCTAAATTGAGAGATAATGTTGAAACAGAAAAAGGCAAGGGAAAAGTCATAGAAATAAATGTGTTAAAAAAGTATATTATAGTTGAATTAGAAAGCGATTCTAACAGCAAGAACGGTGGTATTAAAAAAAGAATTAAGATACCGGAAGAAGAGTTAGAAAAACAGGGAATAAAAAATAAAAGTGCTAAAAAATAATGATACTAAATAATAATGAAAAAATCGAAGATCTGCAAGATAAAAGACTAAAAATTATTCAAGCAAAGGATTCATATCGTTTTTCAGTGGATTCTATTTTGCTGCTTAATTTTATTAGACTTAAAAATTATGAAAACATTATTGATTTAGGAACTGGTTCTGGAATAATTCCCCTGCTTTTATTTGGCAAAAAAAAAGGATTATCTATTTATGGAGTTGAGATACAAAAAGATTTAGCAGATATGGCCAGAAGAAGTGTTGAATTAAATAAATTGCAAAATGGTATAACTATAATTCAAGAAGATTTCAGAAACTTGAAAAATAATTTTAAAAACCAGCAATTTGATGTTGTAGTGAGTAATCCTCCTTATATTTCTATGGGGCAGGGGAAGATTAATCCTTCGAGCAGCAGAGCCATTGCCCGGCACGAAATAAAAGGTGATTTAGAGGACATAATTTCCGTAAGTAATTATTTGCTAAAAAATAAGGGAAGAATTTATTTAATTTATAGAAGCGCGAAACTAATAAAGTTAGTAATAACTTTAAAAAGATACGGCATTGAACCAAAGGTTATTAAATTTATTCATCCAAGGCCGGGAGAAAATGCGAATCTTGTATTATTAGAGGGAATAAAAAGCGGGAAAGAAGAATTAAAAATCGAGGATCCCATATTTATTTATTCTAACAAAAAAATGGAGATAAATAAGTAATTTGAATGAAAATAAAGTTACTGGTATTTTATATATTTGTGGAACACCCATAGGAAATTTAGAAGATATAACCTTAAGGGCTTTAAAGATTTTAAAAGAGGTAAACTTAATTGCCGCTGAAGATACCAGGCATACATTAAAATTGTTAAATCATTACCAGATAAATACAAAAATTACAAGCTACTATGAATATAATAAATTTAAAAAAGCTCCCTATTTAGTAGAAATCTTAAAAAATGGTCAGGACATTGCTCTGGTTTCTGATGCGGGCATGCCAGGAATTTCCGATCCAGGATATGTATTGATAGATTTAGCTTTAAAAAATAACATAAAAATAATTCCCGTACCCGGTGTTTCAGCGCTGATAACTGCTTTAGTTGTATCAGGATTACCTACCGATAAATTTGTTTTTGAGGGATTTTTGCCCCGTAAAATTAAAGAGAGGAAGAGATATTTTAAGAGTATAGAAAATGAAGAGAGAACCATTATTTTCTACGAAACTCCGCATAGACTAAAAAAAGCTCTTAAAGATATGTTAGAAATTCTGGGAGATAGAAAAGTAGTTATAGCCCGTGAGTTAACCAAGCTGTACGAAGAGATAATTAGAGGAAAACTGAGTCAGGTTCTAACAGAAATTAGTACAAAAGAGGTAAAAGGTGAAATTACTCTAATCGTTCAGGGGGGAATTAAGAAAAAAGAAAATAGTAGTACAGATTTTTTAATTAAAGAATGTATAATTGAAGAATATTTAAAAAAACTAAAAAACCAGGGTTATTCCAATAAAGAAATAATAAAAATTACGCAGGAAAAATTAAATATCCCAAAGAATTTGATATACAAAAAATTATTGGAAATGAAAACTAGTATTTAGTCTATAGTATATAGTAAAGAAAAAAGGAAAAGAATTTAAGATTCAGAAAACAAAATAAATTTAACTCGATACTCGATACTCAATACGTGATACTGTATTGCTACACGATATACGAGAAAAGAAAGGGTGATGATTAATGGAAAAGAAAAATCAATCAAAAAAAACATTTTATATAACTACCCCCATCTATTATGTTAATGATGTGCCGCACATCGGACATGCCTATACTACTATAGCCGCAGATGTTCTGGCCAGATATAAAAAACTATCCGGATATGATGTTCTTTTTGCTACCGGGACGGATGAACATGGACAAAAGATTGTACATTCAGCAGAAAAAATAAATTTGACTCCTCTGGAACTGGTAGATAAAGTGGTACTAAAATTTAAAAATCTCTGGCCTATACTAAATGTGGAATATGACGATTTTATACGTACAACTGAACCAAGACATATTAAAGTAGTGCATGAAATATTTAATAAATTATATGAAAATGGTGATATTTACAAAGGTGAATATGAGGGCTGGTATTGCGTCCCCTGTGAAACGTTTTGGACTGAGACTCAACTAACTGATAAAACATGTCCTACCTGTGGGAAGAAGATAGAAAAGATAAAGGAAGAAAGTTATTTCTTTAAAATGTCAAAATACCAGGACAAGATATTATCATATTTTGAAAAACATCCCGAATGCATTCAGCCGAAAGCAAGAAGAAATGAAATTATAAGTTTCGTGAAAGGCGGCCTTAAAGACCAAAGCGTAACCAGAACGAAAAAAAGCCTAAAGTGGGGTATTGATGTTCCTTTTGATAATAATCATGTAATTTATGTCTGGTATGATGCTTTAATTAATTATATTACCGTAGCGGGATATAATTCTGATGATAAAAAATTTAAGAAATATTGGCCGGCAGATGTTCATCTTGTTGGAAAAGATATATTGAGATTTCATACCGTTATCTGGTTTACCATGTTAATGGCAGCTGGAATTGAACCTCCCCGAATGGTCTTTGCTCATGGTTGGTGGACCATAGAGGGAGAAAAAATGTCAAAATCTAAAGGTAATGTAGTAGACCCGTATGAAATGGTAGAAGAATTTGGCGCTGATGCCTTTAGATATTTTTTAATGAGAGAAGTTTCCTTTGGGCTGGATGGTAATTTTTCTAAAGATTTATTGATTAAAAGAATAAATTATGATTTGGCTAATGATTTGGGAAATTTAGTAAGCAGAACGGTAGCAATGATTACTCAGTATTTTAACAAAGAAATTCCCCAACAAGGGATGGAAAAAGAAAAGTATGATGTGGAATTAGAGAATTTTGCTTTAAAAACTACAAAAAAATACTTTACCCAAATGGATAATTTATCGCTTAATACCGCTTTGGAAACTATCTGGCAGTTTATAAGAAGAACTAATAAATATATTGATCAAACAGAGCCCTGGATATTGGGGCGCGATAATTCACAAAAGGAAAGATTATCTACTATTCTATATAAT
>DASRMF010000072.1:0-14367 GCA_035648055.1 Atribacterota bacterium | reverse complement strand
CTCGTCTGATGGCAAATATATTTTTAATTCTATTTTAGACTTTCTAAGGGGAAAATCAGTACTTAGATAACTAAATCTCAGAAATTAGAAAATCATCATAAAACTTCTCAACAAATCGGTAAACTATAAATAATTGGACAATTGGTGAATAGGTAAATTGGTAAATTAAAATAGGAGATTGTTTATTAATGAAAAGCTTTGAGCAAGAAAAATTTTGGAAAAAATGGAATCTTACTCCGAAAGAGTACCAGAAAATAAAAGAATACCTACAGAGAGACCCCAATGAAGTAGAGTTGGGAATGTACTCGGTGATGTGGTCAGAACATTGCAGTTATAAAAATTCAAAACCGCTTCTTAAATTATTTCCCAATTCAGCAGAATGGGTCCTTCAGGGGCCGGGAGAAAATGCAGGCATTATTGATATCGGAGATGACCAGGTGATTGCCATGAAGATAGAGAGCCACAACCATCCTTCGGCTATAGAACCTTTTCAGGGAGCGGCAACCGGTATCGGAGGAATAGTACGGGATATCTTTGCCATGGGTGCCCGACCCATCGCTTTGTTGGATTCTTTAAGGTTTGGAGATTTTAACAATCCTCAAACCCAATATCTTTATAAAGGAGTCATAGATGGCATTTCTTTTTACGGTAATTGTATAGGGGTGCCTACGGTTGGAGGAGAAACAGTTTTTTCCCCAAGTTATCAGGAAAATATTTTAGTCAATGTGATGTGCGTAGGATTGGCCGGGAAAAATGATATTTTGCGGGCAATAGCAAAAGGTGAAGACAATTCGGTCATTTTAATAGGAGCAAAGACCGGCAGAGATGGCATTGGAGGGGCTTCTTTTGCCTCGGCAGAATTAGATGAAACCTCTGATGAAGATCGCCCCGCAGTTCAAATAGGAGATCCCTTTTCTGAAAAATTATTAATTGAGGCTTGTTTGGAATTAAGAGGATTGGATTATGTGGTTGGATTACAGGATTGTGGCGCTGCTGGCTTGACCAGCTCTTTATGTGAAATGGCCAGTCGGGGGGATAGCGGGTTGGATATTGAATTATCTAAAGTACCTACGCGCGAAGAAGGGATGAATCCTTTTGAAATTATGCTTTCCGAATCCCAGGAAAGGATGATAGTGGTGGTTAAAAAAGGGAAAGAAAAAGAGATTAAAAATATTTTTGATAAATGGGGTTTGGATTCTGCAGTCATTGGCAAAGTAACTAATGATGGTAAATTCAGGGTCAGAGATAAAGGAGAAATAGTAGCAGATATACCCGCTAAATCACTTGCCGAAGGAGCACCTACTTGTCATCGTAAAGGGAAAAAGCCGGATATTTTAGATTTGGTGAATAAGCTTGATTTATCCGAGATTTCTCAACCGGATGATTATAATCAAGTATTATTACAGTTGTTGGCTTCTCTAAATATTATAAGTAAAGAAAAGATTTATGAACATTATGATTATATGGTAAGAAATAATACTATACTACCTCCCGGAGATGATGCTGCAGTATTAAGAATAAAAGGAACCAAAAAAGCCATAGCCCTTACCACTGATGGCAATGGAAGATATTGTTACCTTGACCCCTTAACAGGAGGGAAGATAGCGGTAGCAGAGGCGGCCAGAAATTTGTCTTGCAAAGGAGCTTTACCCCGGGCGGTAACCGACTGTTTAAATTTTGGAAATCCTGAAAAGGAAACTATCTACTGGCAATTAGAAGAAGCCATTAAAGGAATCAGTGAAGCCTGTCGAGTATTGCAGACCCCGGTCATAAGCGGCAATGTAAGCTTGTATAATGAAAGCAAAGGGGAAGCTATTTATCCTACACCGGTTATCGGAATGGTGGGGATTATCGAAGATTATAATCATATCTGTTCTATGGAATTTAAAAATTATAATGATTTGATCGTGCTTTTAGGAGAAAATAAAGAAGAATTGGGCGGAAGTGAATATTTAAAAGTTATTCATAATTTAGAAAAGGGAATACCTCCCCGGATTGATTTGTTGGAAGAACAGGCAGTTCAAAATGTATGCCGGGAGGCGATTAAGAAGGAATTGGTTTCTTCAGCTCATGATTGTTCAGAAGGCGGATTGGCTATAACCCTGGCAGAGAGTTGTATTAAAGGGGGAAAAGGAGCGAAAATAGAAATCGAAGACAAAATAAGAAGTGATGCCCTGTTATTCGGAGAAAGTCAATCTCGAATCATTATATCTCTTAATCCAAAAAACCTATCTTTGTTACAAGATATAGCCGGTAAATATCAGGTTCCTCTTTTGGTGTTAGGTTCTGTGCAGGGGGAAAAATTGAAAATTAACCGCTTAATTAGTATAAAAGTAGAGCAATTGGAAAAAGTTTGGAGAGGCACAAAATAATGCATGAGGAATGTGGAGTTTTTGGAATTTTTAATAAAGAAGATATGTCTATAGATGTGGCTAAATTGACTTATTTTAGCCTTTATGCCCTTCAACATCGGGGACAGGAGAGTGCGGGGATTGCAGTATCTGATGGAAAAAAGCTCTTAATCTATAAAGATTTAGGGTTAGTATCTGAAGTATTTAATGAAGAAAAACTAAAGACCTTGCAAGGTAATTGTGCTATCGGTCATGTAAGATATTCTACAACAGGTGCTAATATTTGGGAAAATAGCCAACCTCTTTTGAAGAAATATAAAGGAGGGACTTTCTCTTTAGCTCATAATGGTAATCTGGTAAATCAAGCAGAATTAAAGGAAAAATTAAAAGAAAAAGACGTTCAAATTTATTCCTCAACAGATAGTGAAATAATATGTAATTTAATAAAAACAACACCGGAAGAGAGTATTGAAAAAAATATTGAAATTGTAGCTGCTCAATTAAAAGGAGCCTTTTCTTTAGTGATAATGACTGAAGATAAATTAATCGGGTTAAAAGATTCTTTCGGTTTTCATCCCCTTGCCTTGGGGAAATTAGGAGATTCTTATGTTTTTGCTTCCGAAACCTGCGCTTTTAATCTTATCGGTGCCGAATTTATCCGGGAAGTGGAACCAGGAGAGATGATAGTAATCGATAAAGAAGGAATGAGATCAATCAAAATTTTACCTGATAACAGGAAAGCTCTTTGTGTTTTTGAATTTGTTTATTTTGCCCGCCCGGATAGTAGTATATGCGGAGAAAATGTAGCTTTAAGCCGGCAAAAGATGGGTCGAAGATTAGCCCGGGAATATCCGGTACAAGCAGACATAGTCGTCCCTGTTCCGGACTCAGGCATTTCTGCAGCTATCGGTTATGCAGCCCAATCAGGTATCCCTTATGAAGAAGGTTTGATTAAGAACCGTTATATCGGAAGAACTTTTATCCAGCCTGAACAATTAATTCGGGATTTTGGAGTTAAAATAAAACTCTCCCCTATCAAAGAAATAATAAAGGGTAAGAGAGTGATATTAATAGATGATTCTATTGTTCGGGGGACTACCAGCCGAAAGATTGTAAAGTTAGTAAGAGAAGCAGGAGCTCGCGAGGTTCATGTTCGGATAAGTTCTCCCCCTATTTTCTTTCCCTGTTTTTACGGGATAGATACACCAAATAGGGAATATTTAAGAGCTGCCAATCATAGCCTGGAGGAAACCAGAAAATGGCTGGGAGCAGATAGTCTGGGTTATTTGAGTATAGAAGGACTCTGCAGTGTTTTTGATAAAATCCCTGCTGATAATTTTTGTCTGGCTTGTTTTGATGGAAAATACCCGACGTAAAATAGTATTTAGTATATAGTATATAGTGAAGAAAATAGAAGTCAGAAAAGAAGTAACGAGTGATGTGTAGAGGCTCGATTCATCGATCCCGAGATGATATGATACTTATTAAAGAAAGGAAAATTTAGCTGATGGTAAAATCTTATAAAGATGCTGGCGTAGATATTAGCCTGGCCAATCAGATAGTGAAAAAAATAAAACCACTAATCGGCAAAACTTCTATTCCCGGAGTATTAGGCGGGATAGGAGGGTTTGGTGGATTATTTTCTTTGGCTGAGCAGAAGTATAAAGAACCGGTATTAGTTTCCAGCACTGACGGAGTGGGGACTAAATTAAAGGTCGCCTTTACTCTCAATAAACATGATACTATTGGTATAGATTTAGTGGCAATGTCGGTGAATGATATCATTACCTGTGGGGCAAAACCTTTATTTTTTCTGGATTATATTTCCATTGGTAAACTATCAGAAAAAGTGGTTGTTGAGATTGTAAAAGGAGTTACCGAAGGTTGTAAAATGGCAGGTTGTGCTTTATTGGGCGGAGAAACTGCAGAGATGCCTGGATTTTATTCGGAAGGCGAATATGATTTAGCCGGTTTTGCCGTAGGCGTTGTGGAGAAAAGTCAAATAATCGATGGCAAAAAGATTAAAGAAGGAGATGCGGTAATAGGTATTGCTTCTAATGGATTACACAGTAATGGTTTTTCCCTGGTGAGGAAGGTTTTATTTGAATCTAAAAAATATAAAATAAACGATAAAATGCCTTCTTTGGAAGAATCTTTGGGTGAAGAATTGCTTAAGCCTACTAGCATTTATGTTTCTCCGGTTTTACATTTATTGGAAAAATATAAAATATTAGGAATAGCTCACATCACCGGAGGAGGAATAGTAGAAAATATTCCCCGTATTTTACCTGAAGGAGTTTCAATTCGGATAGACCAAAAAAGCTGGCCTAAACCTTCTATTTTTACTTTCATTCAAAAAGAAGGAGAAATTTCTGATGGAGAGATGTATCGGACTTTTAACATGGGGATAGGTATGGTATTAATTGTTTCCCCAAGTGACGCTTCGAAGGTGATGGACGAACTTAAAATGGGAAAATACGATTCCTACCTTATCGGCAAAGTGATAAAAAGGGAATAAATGACAACTTTGGTGCCTGGCACCAGATTTGTCATTGAGGAGAAAATTATGGTTAATATTGGAGTGTTGGCCTCAGGAAGAGGGACAAATTTACAGGCTATAATTGAGGCTATCAAAGAAGGTAAAATTGCCGGAGAAATTAAAGTTGTGATGAGCGATAATCCGGATGCTTATGCCCTAAAAAGAGCCCAGCAATATCATATCGATACCCGGTATATTCATTTTAAGGAATTTAAAAACAGGGAAGATTACGATAAAGAGATCATCAAAACCCTAAAAGAGAAAAAAATTGAACTGGTCGTTCTGGCAGGGTATATGAGAATTTTGAGCCCCTATTTTATCAGAACCTATAAAAATAAGATCATAAATATTCATCCCGCTTTACTCCCTTCTTTTCCGGGGTTGTACGCTCAGAGACAGACCCTTGAATATGGAGCAAAAGTTTCCGGATGTACCGTTCATTTTGTGGATGAAGGAGTAGATTCCGGTCCTATTATCCTGCAAAAGGCGGTAGAAGTGAGCGATAATGATACGGAGGAATCTTTGGCTGAGAAAATCTTAAAAGAAGAACACCAAATTTTTCCTCAGGCAATTCAGTTATTTTCTGAAAGCAGATTGATGATTAAAGGAAGAAGAGTATTTATTAAATAATTATCATTTTTACAAGAGAGGTAGAGCGAGAATGAAAGTATTGGTCATTGGCAGCGGAGGAAGAGAGCATACCCTGGTGTGGAAAATAACTCAAAGTCCGAAAGTATCTCAAATTTATTGTGCACCGGGCAATGCAGGAATTTCCAGGTTAGCCCAATGTATAAATATTGATGCAGACAGCATAGAGAAATTGGCTGATTTTGCCAAAAAGGAAAAAATTGATTTAACGGTAGTGGGACCGGAATTGCCTTTATCCCGGGGAATTGTAAATGAATTTAATCAACAGGGTTTAAGGATATTCGGTCCGAGTAAAGAGGCAACCGAGATTGAATCAAGTAAAGTCTTTTCCAAATTTTTATTAAAAAAGTATAACATCCCTACAGCTAATTACGAAGTCTTTCAAAATAGCGAAAAAGCACTCGCCTATATACAACAACAAACTTTCCCTTTGGTCATAAAGGCAGACGGATTGGCCGCCGGCAAAGGCGTATTTATTGTAGAAAATTTAGTCCAAGCGAGAGATGCCCTAAATGCACTGATGGAGGAAAAAAAATTTGGAGAAGCAGGCAGGCAGGTCATCATAGAGGAATTTTTAGAGGGAGAAGAAGTATCGATCTTGGCATTTTGTGATGGGAAGACTGTTGTTCCCATGGTTTCCTCCCAGGACCACAAAAAAATATTTGACAATGACCTGGGGCCTAATACCGGTGGGATGGGAGCTTATTCCCCGGTGCCTTTTTATCCTGATGAGTTTGAAAAGAGAGTTTTAGAAGAGATTTTAAAACCTACTGTAAAAGGTTTACAGAATGAAGGGAAAGAGTATAAAGGAGTCCTTTATGCCGGATTGATATTAACCAAAGAAGGTCCTAAAGTTTTAGAATTTAATGCCCGCTTTGGTGACCCGGAGACTCAAACTATATTGCCGAGGTTAAAAACAGATTTAATCGATATATTGGATGCAGTCATTGACAGCACGCTTCATAAGATCAATATCGAATGGGAAGATAATGCTGCAGTATGTGTGGTGGTGGCTTCCGGAGGATATCCGGGGAAGTATCAGAAAGGAAAAGTGATTAGCGGTTTGGAAGGATTGGAAAAAATAAAAGATATGATAGCCTTTCATGCCGGTACCAAATTTCAAGATAATCAGGTGATTACTTCGGGAGGAAGAGTCCTGGGGATAACTGCCTGGGATGAAACGATATCTAAAGCAAAAGAAAGGGCATACAAGGGAGTAAAAGAAATTTATTTTGAAGATATGTATTACCGAAAAGATATTGCCGTCAAGGCTATAAAGGAGAAAAACAAATGACCAAAATAAAACGCGCTTTAATCAGCGTATCCGATAAAGAAGGACTTATTGATTTTGCTAAAGGCCTGGAAAAATCAGGAATCGAAATTATTTCTACCGGAGGGACGGCCAGGTTACTAAAAGATGCTCATATTAAAGTAAAATTAATTTCCGAAGTAACCAATTTTCCGGAGATATTAGATGGCAGGGTTAAGACGCTTCATCCTTTGATTTTCGGAGGTATATTAGCGAAAAGTGAAAATTTCCTGCATCAAGAGCAGATAGCGGCTCAGCAGATAGAACCAATAGGCCTGGTAGTGGTAAATTTGTACCCCTTTCAAAAGACAATTTCTAAAGAAGAGGTAAAATTAGAAGAAGCTATCGAGAATATTGATATTGGCGGACCTTCACTTTTGAGGGCATCAGCCAAGAACTATCAAGATGTTGCTGTAGTAATCAATCCCCGGGATTATCCCATCATCTTGGAAGAATTAGAGAAAAATCAGGGAGAAATATCTTTAGAGATTAAAAAGAGATTAGCGGCCGAGGTATTTGAACATACTTCATTTTATGATGGGATTATTTCCCAATATTTAAGAAAAAATTTGCTGAAAGAATCAACTTCTTTTCCCCATACTTTAAATTTACTGGGCGAAAAAGTTTCAGACCTGCGTTATGGAGAAAATCCCCATCAATCTGCTTCTTTCTACAAAGAAGTATTGGTAAAAGAGGCCAATCTGGGAGATGCAGTACAATTGGGAGGCAAAGAATTATCTTTTAACAATCTAGTAGATTTAGGAGCGGTCCTGGAGATGGTGAAAGATTTTCAGGAGCCTACCGTTGTCTTTGTAAAACACACTAATCCCTGTGGTTTGGCCAGCGCATTGACCATTGAAGAGGCCTATAAAAAAGCTTACCAGGGGGATCCTCTTTCTGCCTATGGCAGCGTTATTGGTATCAATAGGGTAGTGGGGACAAGTTTGGCCGATTTAATTAATGAAACCCCTTTTGTGGAAGCAGTACTGGCACCTGATTTTGAAGATGAGGCTTTAACTATCTTAAGACAGAAAAAGAATCGCCGCTTAATCAAAGTGGGAGATTTAAAAAATAGAGATGTCGAGGTAAAAGATATTAAAAAAATATCCGGTGGATTTCTGGTTCAGGATAGAAACATAAAAGAAATCACTATAGAAGACCTGAAAGTAGTCACCAATAGAAAACCAAATCGAAAAGAATTAGAAGAGCTCTTATTCGCCTGGAAGGCAGCCAAACAGGTCAAATCGAATGCCATTGTTTTAACCAAGAACAAGCAGATAATCGGTGTCGGTGCCGGGCAGATGAGTCGGGTAGATTCGGTTCTCATTGCCAATAGAAAATCAGAAGGTCGTTCTAAGGGTTCATACCTGGCTTCCGATGCCTTCTTCCCCTTTAGAGATGGGGTAGATGAGGCGGCCAAAGCGGGGATAACTGCTATTATTCAACCCGGTGGGTCGAAGCGAGATGAGGAAGTCATCGTTGCTGCTAACGAACATAATCTGGCTATGGTCTTTACTGGTTCAAGATGTTTTAAACATTAAAGAAATTTAATCTTTTTTTAACTTTAATTTCCCTTTTTTAAAACAACGAAGGAAAATATCTAATAGATGAGGGTCAAATTGTGTAGCCCTGGCTTTTTCCATAATAGAGAGCGCTTGAGAAGCAGTATAGCCCTTGCGGTAAGGACGATTAGTGGTAAGGGCATCAAAAGTATCAGCAAAAGCAATAATTCTGCCTGCTAAAGGAATATTTTCTCCTTTAAGTTTATCAGGATAACCTTTACCATCATAGTGCTCATGATGGTAAAGAATGCCATTGATAAGAGTATGAAATTGAGTAATATGCTTTACAATTTTTGCTCCGTTTTTAGGATGATCTTTTATTTTTTGCCATTCTTCAGGGGTTAGATTGTCCGGTTTAAGTAAGATATTTTCCGACACTCCAATTTTTCCTATATCGTGCAATAAAGCGCTAAAGACAATATCTTTTTTATCTTTCTCATCCAGGTTTAATTCTTCACAAAAGCGTTTTGTATAATAATTTACTCTTTTAGAATGTCCGGAAGAATAGGGGTCTTTAGCATCTATGGCTGCAACTAGCGATCTTAAAATTTCTAGATATGTTTCTTCTCTTTCTTGAAATAATCGCGTATTTCCCAGTGTTAGACTTAATTGATTAGCAATAAGGTCTATCAATTTTAAATTTGAGGAAGTTAGATCCTGGCCATTGTTTGTTCCGCTGACATTAAGCAGCCCTATTACTTTATTGTCTGATTTTAGAGGAACAAAAATAAAAGGAAGGCTACAGAGGGGACAGTTTTGACATTTTTGTTTTTTTATATTTAAAGGCAGATAAAATTGTTCCTGGTTGTTTACCAGAATCGATTGACCTTTTTCTATTATCCACCCGCATACACCTTGATTTGAATTTATTTTTTTAGGTATTAGATTTTTTTGTTTAAAACCTTGGGAAACGACTACATGAAAATAATCATCTTTCTCTTCTTTTATAAATATTGCAATTTTTTTTACTGACATAATCCGACTTATTTTTTCTATTACTACTCGACATATTTCATTTTGTTCCAGGATTCCTCCCAAAAGTTCACTAATTTCGGATATCAGAGAAAAGTATTCATAGTTATGCACAATTTCTTCGGATAAATTATCTAATTCAGAATGAAGAGAAAATAAGTTTTTTAAATATTGCATAAGCAATTTTAATTGTCCGGAGAAAAGTGAAAATAAAGTAGTTGGGTAAGAAAAAAATAAAGCGCCGTAGAGGGTATTGTTTATAACTAAAGGTTCTCCCCTTAAAGAATATTCGGCAAATAAAGAATAAGAAAAAGGTTTTTTTTGTTCAAATAAATTTATGAGTAGTTTTTGATAATCTTTAGGGAGAGATGCGAGTTTATTACCTAAATCAATTTTATTGTTTTTGTTTTTTGAATTAATATTAAATATTATTTTTTTCTTTTCATCTAACAAAAGAATAGAAGAATTAGTTAAGAGGGAAAAATCAATTAATAATTTTTTTTGTTCCGTTTCTTTTAATAAATCCAAGTAATGCATCTTAATTTTTAATTCTCCATAATCTTTTTAACTTTATTCACTATTTCCCGGGGAGAAAAAGGTTTGGTAATATATTCATCAGCACCTGCTGTCAATCCCTTTTCTTTATCTATAATCTGCCCCTTTGCAGTGAGCATAATAATGTATATGTCTTTAGTTTCAGGATTAGACTTTAATTTATTACAAACTTCGTATCCATCTTTTTTTGGCATCATAACATCGAGAAATAAGATTTTAGGGTTAAATTGCTGGGCTTTTTTCAAGGCTTCTTCTCCATTGCAGGCAGTTTCTATATCGAATCCTTCTTTTTTTAATACAAAAGATAAGCTTCGTAAAATATAGGGTTCATCATCCGCAATTAGAATTTTTTTATTAGGCATTTTCTTCTCCTTCCCTTTCCAGAAAAAATTTATCGAAAAACTTCTGATAATCTAAAACCATTTCTTGTTTTTGAAAATTTCCCATAAAATATATTTGATATTCAATATAAATAGAATTCTCTCCAAAACGAGTAATCCAATATTTATTTTCATTGGAACCATCTCTTATTTTAAATTCTTGTCCTATACGTAAGGCATGCTTTTCACCTTTTGTATCTGTTAAGTTTAATATGTTTAAGTCTTGTTTTTTTAGTACTTCTTTTATTTCTATTAGAAGAGAATTCAATTTTTCTTTTTTGGTTAAATAGCGTTCTGCTCCCAGAGATAGGCATTTCGTTTCTCCATTTTTTATGGCATTTAAGGTTAAAATAATAACCGGAGTTTTTTGAATAAGTGGATCTTTCTTTAAAGCTTTAAGGGTTTCAATACCATCTTTTTTGGGCATTAGAATATCCAGCATAACTAAATCTGGTTTTTTCTCCCGACAAACTTTAAGACCCTCTTCTCCGTTAGAAGCAGAATAGACTTCGTAGCCATTCTTTTCTAAGAAAAATTGTGTTGCCTTTACAAAATCCATATCATCATCAACTAAAAGAATCTTTTTCTCTTCTTTTTCCAGAAGTTCACTGATTTTAGAGAAAAGTTCTTCCTTTTTTAAAGGTTTATTTAGGTAGGCATTAGCTCCCAGGCGGAAACCTTTTTTTCTATCTTCCAGGACAGAAAGAACAATAATAGGGATAGAAGATAATTGGGGGTTAGTTTTTAGTTTTTTTAAAACATCATAACCATCTACTATAGGCATAAGAATATCTAAGATAAGCAAGTCAGGCTTTCTTTCTTTAACTATTTGAATGGTTTCTATACCATTTGATGCTTCAATGACTTTAAATCCAGCCTTACTTAACTCAAAGTTTAAATAGCGGCGAATATTGGGCTCATCATCTGCTACCAGGATGACTTTCTCTACTAAAGAGGAAGGTGTTTTTTCTATTGCTGATTCTGTTCTCTTTTTGGTTAGTGTAGCAGGCAGGGTAAAGTAAAAGGTGCTGCCTTGACCCACTTCACTCTCTACCCATATCTTCCCCTTGTAGCGTTCTACAATCTCGCTACAGATAGCAAGACCCAGTCCGGTTCCCTTAGCCTTCTTCATTAATAATCTATTTCCTTCTATTTGTATAAATCTGTTAAAGATATTTTTTTGGTCTTTTAATTCAATACCTATTCCAGTATCAGAGACATAATAAAGGAGGTTATTACCTATTCTTTTTGCCCCTATTTTAATTTCGCCATTATCGGTAAACGTCAAGGCATTACTTAAAAGATTTTCAAGGACCTGTATTAAACGATCTTTATCAACAAAAATAAAAGGAAGGTTTGGAGCAATTTCTTTCTTGATAGAAATAGATTTTTTTTCGGCCATCGGTAGGATAGAGTTTACAGAGATAGATACAATTTTCTCAATATAAATAAACTCATCTTTCCATTCAATTCTACCTGCTTCGATCTTACTAATATCTAAAATATCATCAATCAAGCGGGTTAACCTTTCTGATTCTTTGTTAATTATTTTTAAAAATTCTTCTTGAGTAGCTTTATCTTCATCTTTATAATTTAAGAGTATCTCTGAAAAGGAACGAATAGAAGTAAGTGGCGTACGGAGCTCATGAGAAACATTGGCTAAGAAATTATTTTTTATTTCATTAGCATTTTTTATTTCTTTATTAATGACAGTGAGTTCTTCGGTTCTCTCCTTTACTTTTTCTTCTAATTGTTCAGTATATTCCTTCAGTTTATCTTCCATCTTGTTCTTTTCGGTGATATCAATAAGAGATACAACCGTTTTTTTTGTATTAGGAATTATATTAGCGTTGATTAATATAGTTAAAATATTTCCATTTTTATTTACACCTTTAAATTCGTATTGTGAAGAAACGTTATCTGGGTCTTCCCTGCGTTTCTTATGATACTCCAACATTCTTTTCTGATCATCCTGGTGGACAAGTTTAGTCCATTTCATTTTCCCTTCAATTTCTTTTTTTGAATATTTAGATAATTGCTCAAATTGAGAATTAACTGAGGAAATTGTAGTATCTTCTTCCAGGATAGCCATAGCAGTACCTGTATTTTCAAGAGTCGTTCTATATTTTTGCTCGTTTTCTTTTATTTCTTCCTCTTTTTGTTTTTTATCTATAACCCCGGCTACCAAATTCGCCGTATGTTTCATTATCTGCATATCTTTTTCAGAAAAGTAGTTGGGGTCATAATAATTTAATACTACCATACATCCAATGACCTTATCTTTTAATGTTAAAGGAACTCCCAGCCAGGCAATCTTTTTAGTTATGGTGCCTATTTGAGATAATTTTATTTTACCTTCTCCTATCATGGTATAAATCTCTTCCCGATTAAGCAAAAGAGGTAGATTATTTTTAATCACATAACCGGAGAAAGTATATGAAAATTCACTCATGTTATCATAAGAAGGAGGAACCTTATCTTTTTCATCAAAATAACAAGGGAAATATACTTTATTATCTTCCTCATTAAATAAGGTAATATGAAAATTAGTCGTATCAATAATATTGCTCAACTCTTTATGAATTGTTTGATAAAATTGCTCAAGCAGTATAGGAGAATTAGCGACTTTGGAGATATTATAGAGAACTTCCTGTAATTTCTCATTTTGTTTTTGCTCGGTGATGTCGCGGTCAGCGCCCCTGCATCCGAGAAGTTTTCCATCCGGGGAGATTACAGGAACACCACTTGTTTCTACAATAACGATATGGCCATCTTTGTGAAGATTTCGATTGATAAAACCAATAAATGGTTTTTTTCTACTCAAATAGTTAAAAGTGGTAGCTTTCAACTCTTCACGGTCATCTGGAGAGAAAAGGTCATAAAAATGCTTTTCTAGTATTTCTTCGACACGGTAACCCAATATCTGCATAACTGAACTATTACTATAGATATATTTTCCTTCAGTATTAATTTCCCAAATCCAGTCACCAGTATTATTAACAACATCCTGAAAACGTTTTTCAGATTCCCTCATCTTTTCTTCTGCTTTATTGCGAGCAGTAAGATCCTGGGCTGAAAGGACAAATCCAAAAACATCTTTCCCAAATCCTTTTTCATAAATAGGAGAGAAATTAAATGAAACTGGTATCATCTTTTTATCTTTGGTTAAAAGATAAGTTTCTTCTGTTTTAGTATAAGATTCCTCTTTCAATACCTTATCTTTTAATTGGATAAATGATTCTTTTTCGGGAAAGATAGTATAAATAGGTTTTCCTAAGATTTCCTTTTCTTTATAGCCGAGAACTTCTTCTAAGGGTTTATTTATGAAATCTATTTTTTGTTCAGCATTTATTCCCGCAATGAAAATGGGAATGGATTTAAAGATTGCCTGAAAAGTCGTGTCCGGCTCTAAAACTAAAAAACCATAACTTTTTACAATAAAAGCAGTGATAGCGATAAAAAGTAAAATAGAAATATAACCAAAAGGATAAATATTATATCCAAAAGCAAGTAAAAAATCACTGCTTCCCGCAATAGCAACTATTAATCCAAAAGAAAATATTTTTATTTGTTTCTTTTTTAGTTGGTTAGAGATGCTCTTATGACTTATAAGTAGAAGATAAAAACTATACACCATTAAAAGCAAGAAATATAAAGCATACAGCGAGCCTAATAAAGAAGAACTATATACGGGGTAATATCCCCAATTGGTAATCTTGATGCTAAAGGAAGGAGTCATATTAACTAATAGGTAAAAAACACTAGAGATTAAATAAGCTAAAAATATTTTTCTTCTATGTTTTTTAAACTGGCCGGCAAGTGCAGTTGATAAAAAATATACACTGGATGGAATAAAAGCTACGCCTAAAAATGAATATCTATTATACCAAAGTAATGCTAATGCGCTATTTTTACTACTTTCAACTATTGCCATTCCAGAGAGCCATAAGAATGCCGTAAAACTTGCAATAAAAAAAGAGCGATTTTCTATTTTTTTCCGACTAAAGAGAAAAATCAATCCCAAAAATAGTATTGTAATTGATGAATATAA
>DASRMF010000071.1:0-3627 GCA_035648055.1 Atribacterota bacterium | reverse complement strand
ATTCGTTCAAGCCAGTGCAAATTCTCACAATTTTAAAATGAATTTTTAATTGCTTAAAAGATAAAATTAAAAAGATAACCAATGATTGTCGCTATGCTAAATATAGTAATCAGATACCCTATAAGTAATTTTTTCTTAAATTTTTTAATGGTCGGGGCGAGAGGATTTGAACCTCCGACCTCTTGGTCCCGAACCAAGCGCGCATACCAAACTGCGCTACGCCCCGGCACAATTTTTTACATTTATTATGAATTATACCATAACTCATTATCTGAGACTACTAGTTTATATTGAATAATTAAAATATTTAGTATCTTGCAATAGAAACCATTATATATTAGAATTGGAGCAATATGGATTTTTTCTTTTAAGTTTTTGGGGAGGTCATATGTGTTTAATCTTACCGCGTTTCTCTCCTATGTCTTAGTCGTATCATTTACACCCGGTCCAAATGTCGTTTTATCTATGGTTAATGCTAATAAATTTGGTTACAGAAAGACTTTTAAATTTTTATTGGGTATCTTTGTCGGTTTTTTTATCATTATGTTTATTAGTAATTATTTCAACCTTCTACTTTTCAATATTATTCCGAAGATTAGACTTTTTATGGGTATTCTGGGTGCAGCCTACATGACTTTTCTCGCAATGTTAATTATAAAAAGCAAGGACATT
This sequence comes from Atribacterota bacterium, assembly GCA_035648055.1. Classification (GTDB taxonomy): domain Bacteria; phylum Atribacterota; class Phoenicimicrobiia; order Phoenicimicrobiales; family Phoenicimicrobiaceae; genus Sediminicultor. Next base: position 2,955 of record DASRMF010000071.1, on the reverse strand, counting down.
TCGGAAGGGAAAGTTGATGAAAGGTTAAATTCATTTTTCACCGGTTTATCATTACAGTTCATTAATCCAAAATTAATACTTTATGCCATTACCGTCAGTTCTAATTTTATTGTTCCTTATTATAAATCAAACATGATTTTACTTTTCTTCACCATCTTCCTATCATCTCTCATACTAATTTCTGTTTCATTGTGGGCTTTATTCGGAGCACTTTTTAAAAAATTCCTATCAAGGTACAGAAAGTTATTTAATCTGGTGATGGGCTTACTTTTACTTTATGGTGCAATTTCCATATCTGGTATTCTTGAATTATTAAATTGATGCTACATTTTTATCGTTTTTTATTTTCAAATAACTTGTATCCTATCAATAATATGTTAAGAATAATTTGAATTTAGATGAATAAATAAAATGAAGCTTTTAAAAATTAATTTATAAACGATTTTTTATAGGAATGCGCAATAAATAAATAGAATAAATATCTCCAAACCAAACATTCATATATAATATCTATTCGTATCAAAGCATGGTCATTTTTAATTTTCTAGCAATAAATGAAGCGGCAATTATTTTCAAAATATCACCAGGTAAAAAAGGCAATACTCCGATAAGCAAAGCTCTTTTTATTCCTATGCCTGTGACCAAAGATAACTGGATTACTCCCATAAAATAAATAATGACAGTTCCTAAAAAACCGGCAAGAAAATAATAAAAAATATTTTTATCATTTTTCAATTCCATTATCTTTCCAAGAATAAAAGCGGAAATTATAAACCCAAATAAAAATCCACCGGTTGGTCCAAACAAAATACCTATCCCGGCTTTAAAACCGGCAAAAACGGGCAAACCTATCACGCCCAGCAATACATATATTATCTGACTTGACGCTCCAATCGCACTTCCCAGGGTCATAGCTGCAAGAAGAGTAAATAAAGTTTGTAGGGTTAGGGGGACAGGATAAAAGGGAATGGAAATAAATGCTCCTACTGCGGTTAAAGCAGCGAATAATGAAACCAAAGTCATTTGACGGATATTTATTTTTGGCATTCTTAAATCCTCCGATTTTCTAATTAATTATTGTTAACCAATATATTATTTTAAGTTAACGGTAATGTCAAAAAAATTTACGAAATAGTCCCGGAGATTATCTTAATCAATTCGCCATCTTCTTTTTTTAAAACCAAAGCCCCTTCTTCGTTTATATCTACCGCTTCTCCGGTAATAATTCTCTCTCCCATATCTACTCTTATCTTTCTCCCCAGAGTGTGAGAGTATAATTTCCATTCCCTTAAAATAGAAGGGAACTCTTTTCTTTTTAACTTATCGTAATACTTTTCGAATTCCTGTAAAAAAGTCTGTGCTAACTTAACCCGTAAAACCTCTTTACCTAAAGCCTCTTTTAAAGAAATTGTATTTTCTTGAATATCTTCCGGAAACTCCCGATGATCTATATTAACATTTATGCCTATCCCCACTACCAGCCAATTTATTATATCCAATTCGGCACTTATTTCAGTCAGTATTCCACATACTTTTTTTTCATTTATTAATATATCGTTAGGCCATTTTATTTTAGGTTTAATTAGTGTATAATTTTCCAGCGCCTTCACCGTTGCCACTGCAGTCATCAAAGTTATTCGGGGGATATAAGAAGGAGGAAGTTGGGGGTATAATATTATGGAGAGCCAGATACCTCCGGCAGGGGAAACCCATTTACGTCCTAATCGACCTTTACCTGCAGTCTGCCTTTCAGCAATAATTATTGTGCCTTCATCTATTGCTTCAATTCTATGTAAGGCTTTTTCTTTGGCAATTATATTTGTAGATGCTAATTCGGGGAAATAAAATATTTTTTTACCAATGTAGGTTGTGAATAATCCTCTTTGAATTTCTTGAGGGATTAAAAGGTCAGGGCGGGAAACCAGGCAATAGCCCAGATTTTGCTCAGATATTATTTTATATCCCATATCCTTTAGTTTTTGTATCTGTTTCCAAACCGCCACTCGGGAAATACCTAATTTTTGAGCCAAAACTTCACCGGAAACGTATTCTTTCTCTCTTAAATATTTTAATATATCATTCGCCATTTTTTATTTCCTTTAAGACTGGAACGGGAGACAACAATTCTCTCTTCCTTTCTTTTCGCACCAGAGGACGTGCATTATTTCATGCGGGAAGCTAATAATTCGCTGTCTTTGTCTATATCCCTAATCTGCCTAAAATCAACTATAAAAGAGCCCTTGCTCTCTAACAAACTCATTAAATTTTTTAAAGTTTTATCGTTTCCTATTAACCGTGGAATAATAAAGGCAATAGTCTTTTTTCTTTCCAACCCAGCACATTGCTTAATATAATTGATTAATTCGGAAGGCAATTTCCCTTTAAACATACTTAAAACCGGGCAGCCCACAAATATAAATTCATAAGGTGACAAATTACCAGCAGTTATTCCTCTTCCTACTTTAATCATCTTTAATTCATTCCCTTTTCTTTCAATGGTAGAAAATATCTTTTTTGTAAATAATTCTAATTTCTTATCATCTCCACCATAAATTAATGCTGCTCTCAAAATATCCCCTCCTACTTTAGTACAGGGGAAAAAAGAACAGAGAATCGTCCCTTGTTCTTTTTTTGTTCTTTTTTCCCCTGTACTTTTTTAATCAAATACTACCTTTTCTACACCTTGTAATTTATCCAATATCTTACTGGCAATTAATTTTAAGTGTTCAGGACGTTTAACAAAATCCAAATCATCAGCTGGTACTTTCAAGATTGGGCAAAGGGTAAAATTTTCTATCCACTCCTCATATAAAACATTTAGCTGGTCCAAATATTCCTCAGAGATAGTTTTCTCGTAATCTCTCCCTCGTAGGGAAATTCTTTTTAATAGAGTGGGAACCGAAGCTTGAAGATAAACAATTAAATCCGGGGGAGTAAGAAATTGGGTCATTATGT
>DASRMF010000070.1:0-6764 GCA_035648055.1 Atribacterota bacterium | reverse complement strand
AATTGCCGGCTAAGATAAGCGATTTAAATGTCTCGCTCCAATTGGAAGATAATTTAGTTAAAATAAAAGATATGAATTTCCAGGTTGACCAATATAGGATTTATACTTCCGGAGAATTTACTTTGAAAAACTTGCAATTGCAGGATTTAAATATTAATATATGGAGTAATAAGGAGGAAATCCTATACCAGGATATTTTCAAAGCCCAGGCTGATTTGAAAGCAAAGTTAACCGGTCTCCTTACTTCTCCCCACATAGAAGGGATTTTAACCCTTTCCCAGGGAGAATTAAACTGGAAAGATAATAATAAAGATATCCCTACTGACCCATCCGAGCTTTTATCTCAATTAAGTAATTTTAAAGGAGATATCGATCTTGAGGTAAAAATTTTAGATGATTTCATCGTTAAATCCAAAGATCTTGATTTAAAATTAGTAGGAGGTCTAAAAGTTCAGGGAGCCCTATCTGTTCCTAAATTAAACGGGGGATTACAGATTAAACAGGGTTATATCTCCTTTTTAGATAAAAAATTTAGAGTATCAGATGGTAAAGTAATATTCACTGATTCTACAGGGGAAGATATGATTTTAGATATAAGAGCAAAGACTGAGATTGATGACATAGATGTTTTTGTCAATGTAAGTGGAATTCTTGTTCAACCTATGATTACTTTTAGTTCTTCTCCCGCTTTAAGTGAAAGTGAGATAATCTCCCTTTTAATGTTCAACAAAAACTACACCGGATTAACCGAGGGAGAGATAGGAACAATTTTGAGAGAAGAAATGGTTAATTTAATAGCCCAAGGATTGAGTATTAGATTTATAAATCAGATAGAAGATGAAATTGCTAATTCTTTGGGTTTGGATGAATTTAAAATTGAGACAATCTTTAAACAAGAGCAGGATTCAGATTTAGCTTTTTTCCCTAGTTTTTCTTTAGAAACTTTAGCCTTTAAAGTAGGAAAATATTTATCCGAAAATTTTTATTTAACCTATTCTGCACCTTTATTTGAAATGGAAATAGGTGACTTGGAAATAGAATATAAACTTAGTGATGATTTAACTCTAAATACTCAGGTAGGTGCATTTAGTCCACAAGATGGTGAATTTGAATTGAAATTTGAATTACAATATGAATTTTAAAATAGAGTGGTCAGGTCTCAACATTTGACATAAGACCCCCAATCAAAATTTAAAATATTAATAATTTTTAAAGGAGGAACTAAAAAGTGAGAAAGAACAAATGGAGTAAGATACTCGTATTTGGAATTTTGGCTGTGTTATTTATTTTGAGTGGTTTAAGCGTAGTCCAGGCACAGGCAAACAATCAAGGGAAGATAACTGCTATCGTAGTAGAGGGGAATGAAAGTATTTCTATAGATCTAATAATTTCCCAAATTGCCTCTAATCTGGGAGACGTGTTTTCTAAAGAAAATATAGAAAAAGATATGAAAACGGTATATGATCTGGGGTATTTCAAAGATGTAAAAATAAAATTAGAATCATTTAGAGATGGTTATAAAGTAGTCTTTGAAGTCGTGGAAAATTTACCCATTAAAGAGATTAATATTAAGGGAAATACCGTAGTATCTGTAGAAGAGATGCGAGAAGTAATGGTTTTGCAGGAAGGGCAAATTTTTTGCCAGAAGATATTAAAAAACGACCTTGATCGCATTTCTCAACTATATAAAGACCGAGGGTATCTTTTAATTAATATTAAAGATATTGATTTTGATGAAGAAGGAAAATTATGGATAAATATTTCTGAGGGCCGACTGGAAAAGATAGTCATTGAAGGTAATGACAAGACCAAAGAAAAGGTAATTACCAGAGAAATTAATATTGAACCCGGTGACCTCTTCAACTTTGAGACAGTAAAAAAATCTTTACAGAAAATCTATAACTTAGGATTTTTCGAAGACGTAAGTATGAAATTGGAACCGGGTACCGAAGAAGATTCAATAGTTTTAGTTTTAACAGTCATTGAGAAAAATACAGGAAAATTCGGTATTGGAGCAGGATATAACTCCGAAGAAGGCCTTATGGGATTTACCAGTTACGCGGAGGAAAACCTTTTTGGAGGAGGACAAAAAGTACAAGCCAAAATAGAAATAGGTGGTCGGACTACTTATCAAATATCTTTTTTAGAACCATGGTTAGCTAATACACCTACTTCTCTTGGTTTTGATCTATATGATACTATAAGTAATACACAAGATAAGGAAGGAGAGGTAATTCTTTTTGAATATGATGAAGAGAGATTGGGAGGAAGACTTATTTTTGGAAGGAAGTTAAGCGATTCAGTTAAAATAGGATTGGAATTAAAGAGTGAAAGAGTAACCTATGATCTAATTTCCGGTACCCTTCCCGAAGATACCAATGAAGGATTAACGAATAGTTTTACTCCCACTTTTTCTTATGATACTCGCGATAATGTATTTGAACCTACTTCCGGTTGGTATCATAGTTTTTCTTTAGAAAAAGCGGGAGGATTTTTAGGAGGAGATTATGACTTTACCAAATACAATTTAACTCTTAGAGCCTATATTTCTACCAAATTTATTGAAGACGTAGTCGACATTAGCAGCGTTAAAAAAATAACTGATAATTTAAGTAAGGGAGTATTGGCTCTCCGGGCGATGGGCGGTATAGCGGATACTGATCTACCTTCTTTTGCAGAATATCAGGTAGGGGGAATGAATACCCTAAGAGGTTATGATTTCGGTGAATTTTCCGGAGATAAATCTTTGGTATTTAATGTGGAGTATAGATTTCCTTTAGCTGAAAATTTCCAGGCAGTACTTTTTGCAGATTGGGGTCAAGCCTGGGATTATGAAGAAAGTATTAATTTTGAGGATTTAAAGTTTGGTCGGGGAGTAGGTGTCCGTTTTGATACTCCTCTTGGACCGATTAGATTAGACTATGGAATTAGCGAAGAAGGTATAGGGCAGACTTACTTTAGTATAGGACATACGTTTTAGGATAATTTACCAATTGGCCGATTCACCGATTCACCAATTAAATTACGGGTTAAAAGTTGCGAGATACAAGGTGCAAGTTTATTCGGTCTACCCGTCTACCAGTCAATTGTGTAATGTGTAATAGGTGATAAGCAATCTGTTTGTAAAGTAAAAAATATAAACTCATTACTTATTACTCATTACTGTATTTTGACGCGATACGTAATATTAATTAAAATATATTAAGGAGGAAAATAATGCAAGTAGCAGAAAAAAGAGTAGGGAATAAAGTAGTTTTTATTCTATTATTTACAGTAGTAATCTTTTTATTTTTTAATTTTCAAAATATTGAGGCAGCAGTAGGAAAGATAGGTTTAGTAAATCTGGCAGAAGTTACATCCGCCCATCCTTATACCCAGAACATTAATCAACTTAGTTCAAACTTACAAGAAGAGCTTCAAAAACGCCAGGAAGAATTAAATGCACAAGGCAAAGGACTGGATGAAACCGGACTTAAAAAGTTGGAAGATAAATTTAATAAAGAATGGAATCCAATCAAAGAGAAGATTCTTACTGAGATAAAATCATACCAGGCAGCTCGTTATTCAGATATTATTGAAGTAATTAAGGCGGTAGGAGATAAAGGAAAATATGATTTAATAATAAATAGTGAGATAAAAGTGCCAGCCGGGAACGATATTTTAAATTATCCTATTGCTCTCTATGGAGGAGAAGATGTTACTCAGGATGTAATAGCAGAAATTAATAGAAAATTAGAAGAAAAACAGAAAGAAAAAGATAAAACACAATGAAACAAAAATTATCCGTAGGAGAAATTTTAAACCTTTTGCCCCATCGTTATCCCTTTTTATTAGTGGATAAAATATTAGAGCAGGAAAAAAACAAGATAGTAGGGGTAAAAAATGTTACCATAAACGAACCTTTTTTTCAGGGACATTTTCCGGGGCATCCGGTGATGCCCGGAGTTCTCATACTTGAAGCTATGGCTCAAACCGGTGGAGTCCTGATGTTCTCCAAAGAAGAAAATAAGGGGAAGATTCCCTTATTTGCTGGTATCGATAAAGCTCGTTTTAAAAAACCGGTTTATCCCGGTGACCAATTAATAATTAAAGTAGAAATCTTAAGGATGGTAAAAGGGATTGGTAAGGCCAAAGCAGAGGCCTTTGTGGATGACAATCTGGTAGCTTATGCTGAGCTTCTCTTTACAGCAGTTTAAGGGAGAAAATCGTGCAGGGAATAAGGACAGAAAATTTAGTAAAAATTTATCGAAAAAGACGAGTGGTTGATGATATTAGCTTGGAGATTAATAAAGGCGAGGTAGTAGGTCTTTTGGGACCAAATGGGGCAGGAAAAACCACTACCTTTTATATTATAGTGGGTTTAGTAGCTCCTGATAAGGGGACAGTATCTTTTAACAGCAAAGAAATCACTAAAATTCCTATGTTTAAGAGAGCTCGGATGGGTATGGGTTATTTAGCCCAGGAGTCTTCAATCTTTCGCAAGCTTACCGTAGAAGAAAATCTCCTTCTAATTTTAGAGTCTTTGGGAGTCAAGAGAGATGAACAGAGGGAAAGATGCTATTCATTGTTAAGGGAGCTGGAAATAGAACATCTCGCTGATTACAAAGGGTATATGCTCTCCGGAGGGGAAAGGCGCAGGGTGGAAATAGCCCGAACCTTAACCAGCTCACCTTCTTTTATGCTGCTTGACGAGCCCTTTACTGGAGTTGACCCAATTGCCGTTTATGATATTCAGGAAATAATTTCTTATCTGAAAGAAAAAGGGTTGGGAATATTAATTACCGACCATAACGTGAGAGAGACCCTTAAAATTACTGATAGAGCTTATATTATGCATAACGGAAAAATACTGACTTCAGGAACTCCCCAGAAGGTAGCCAACTGTGAAGTCACCCGTAAAATCTATCTGGGGGAAAGATTTAATCTTTAAAATTGGTGAATTGGTAAATTGGAGAATTAAAGAACATGTACAGTCTTATTTTAATATTTACACTTATCATAATAAGCGGTTTGATAGCTTTTGTCGGTGATTGGGTAGGCCTTAAAATAGGCAAAAAAAGAGTAACCATCTTTGGATTACGTCCTCACTATACTGCAATATTTGTTACTGTAATTAGTGGTATTTTAATTGCCATTATTACAGTAACTATGCTTGCCATCTCCTCCAATGATGTTAGGACCGCCCTATTCGGAATGGAGGAGTTAAAAGAAAAGCTTACCTATTTATCCCGGGAAGTAGAATTAAGTAATGTACAATTATCCACTAGCAAAGAAAATCTAAAGGAAAAAACTACTCAATTACAGGAAATGGAAGAGAAATATCAAAAATTATCTGAAGATATAAAAAACAAAACAAGCCAGTTAGAAGAATTGTTGATAATTAGAGAAGGTCTGATAGAAGAAAAAGACAAGTTGGATAAGGAAGTAGAAGAGCTAAATGCTACCATAAAAGCCCTTTACTCCGGAATTGCCTGGATTAGAGAAGGAGAGGTTATTCTTGGTTCAGATGAACAGATTGCGCTGACTATTATTCAAGGACAAAGGCCGATTGAAGAAATAAAGAAAGAGTTATTTAGATTCCTAAATGAAGCTTCCAATAAAGCATTAGCTATGGGTGCCAAAAAGGATGATCGTACCAATCAGGTATTTATTATTTCTCAAGAAGAATTTGAAGATATAACGCAAAAGATATATGATAGCGATAAAGAGATGATAGTAAGACTTTTATCTTCTATAAACGTGGTTAAAGGAGAACCTATAGTAGTACATTTTAACATCTTAGAGAACAAATTACTCTTTAAAATAGATGAAGAAATTATTTTTGAGGAAATTGAAAGTTCAGAAGTGCCTGGCGAAGTGGAAAAAGAACTTTTAACCCTTTTAAGAAAAGTGAATATTTTAGCAGTAGAAAAGGGAATTATTCCTGATCCTAAATCCAGTTTTGTAGGATCCCTATCTGCAGTTAATCTATATGATATAGTTAAAACTATTGAAGAATCTAAGGTAAAGATGAAAGTTTCAATAATTTCGCTCTATGATACCTGGAGTACGGGTCCCCTGAGAGTGAGGATGGAAGCTAAGCCCGTTTCTTCTTTAAACCCCTAACGACTAACTGACAGATACAAAATTTATTTGACATTACAATACTTTAACAATTATAATAGAATCAATAAAAATATAATATTATAATCGATTATTTGTAGAAAAAATACCGCATAGAACTTGAATTTGTGATAACATTGAAAATTATTTTAAATTATTTTAAATTATTTTCAAAAAAAAGAAGGATTTTTAAATATCGATGTGGTAGTATGTATATGATAAGTTAAAATGATATACAAGTGTATCATCTCAGATTGAGTAAAGTAGGGAGAAAGGAGGTGAAAAAAAATCTTGGACCTGCTTTAATTTAAGTAAAGATGATATAAAAACCAGTTAGCAATTCAAAAAGAGAAAATATTTAATGAGGGAACTTAGGATACTCAATTGATAGATTCTCCTTAAGATAAAGCTGACTGGAAATATAAAAAAAACCAAGGAGAAAAATAATGAAAAAATTAGTATTAGTATTAGTGTTAGTATTAGCTTTTGCACTTCCAGTATTAGCTAATCCATTTGTAGATGTCCCTTTAAACCACTGGGCTTATGATGCTGTCCAAAGCTTAGCCGCAAAGGGTATTGTCATAGGTTATCCTGACGGTACTTTTGGTGGCAATAGAACGTTGACTCGTTACGAATTTGCCGAAGCAACAGCTCGAGTGATG
>DASRMF010000069.1:0-11607 GCA_035648055.1 Atribacterota bacterium | reverse complement strand
TCTGGGTAATAGAAGAGCCTAAAGAGCTTCTGCTAGGATTTAATAAAGAGATGCCATAATTAGCATTTCCCGGAACCGTAAGCTGAAGGGTAATTTGCTGCCCTTCTTCCAAGTGAATACTGTAGTAGTCAACGTCGTCTCGATGACCTTCTGCGTCTTCCTCACCAAGACTACCGGTACAAGTATCCGCTTGAATTGGAGTTGCTCCTTCACAATCGTCATCATTTGATGAAGGCTCTCCATTGGGGGGATGTGTTGCATCGGTTAATAGAACTATACTATCTTCCTTAAAAGCGATATGATTATCCTGGGCTGAATCGCGTCTAATCCTTAAAGAAATCCTTGACGCTGCAGGAATAGTTGATGCTGGGATAGTAACCTGACCTTGACAACTATACCCAAAAGAGTCATCCGGAGAATGAACATTTTCCAAATTTACTGTCTGAGGAGGAATGTACGTCAGAGGCATGTCTCCCTCTCCTATAAGCGAATAATAAAGTAAAAATTTTGCATTAAATCCCCCACCTCCACCTGGTCGATCCGTAGCCAAAGCGTTTATCTGTACGGTAATCTCCTCAGGGCCAAGAGGAATATTATCAAAGGTCCATTCAGCATAATTTTGAAGGGCAGAATCTCTCAGCCAGTACCAACCTTCAATTAAATCACCATTTGATTGAAAATCGCTTGCCTGTTTACTATCTTCTGCAAATACTAATAAACTCATAATAATTAAGATAGAAAAGAAAATCACCAACATAAAAACTTTTACTGTTTTCATAATAAGTCACTCCTTTTATTTTATTTTATCATTCTCTAAGTTTATTTATTCTCAAATAATCATTATTTCCTTAATATTTAAAATCCTCCTTTTTTAAAATTTTTTTCTCTTAGACATTTATAGATTTTTACAGGAATTTATTGATCCTTATTTAAATCATAACCAGGCGATACTTGGTAAAGAGCCTTTATCATCATCTGCATAATCTCCGAGATAAGGGTAAAGTCTTGCCAATCTCTCTTTTCAACTACTTCTCCCTTCCAGGCATTAAATCCAGCTACTCCACTGAAGAAATGGAGATACAAAGCAAAACTATTTTCCGGATAACCACAAAAAGAACCATCCGGATTTATGGTAATCTCGGCTGCATATAACCTATAACTCTGCCAGTGAGTATCTATATGACCACACAGATTCTCTTTTCTTAATGCTGAATTATAGGTAACTTTTACCGGACTTCGAGGATTATTGCTTAGATAAAAAATAACCTTGCCATCCAGTACTTCATTCCATTGGTCTAAAACCTCCTGCATTTTGCTAAAGTTAGTGGCATCATAGACTTCCACATAGCCATCAGGCCAACGGATTGTCTTGTTGCCTCCCCAACCAAACCTTCTAATCAATTCTTTTTCCTCGTTAGATAATAGAGGAAGTTTTTCTGCTACAAAAAGTTGAACCAATTTAATATCTTTATCTCCACTGTTATCCATTACTTCACAGGAAATACTATAACCACCATTTTGTTCAGGTGCTATCCAGGTAATGCCGGGACCATTTCCTAAAATAGTTCCCCCGGAAGAAATCCAGGTATAATGGAGCATATCTCCGTCTTGATCAGCAGCATGACAGGTTAAATAACTATGTTGACCGGCTTCAAGTGTAGAAGGTTGGGCGATAAGAGCAGAGATAAAAGGAGGGTGATTCTCTATCCAGGGTATAGTCTTAATAATTAAACCTTTATCATTGGATTCTTTTTTTTTGCTTATATATATTATCTGACGTAAAAAACCATAGTTGTCATTCACAGCTGCGTTTAGCCATAAAACATCTCCTGGCTGTAATTGTTCTAGTTGAGGAGTAGAACTTCTAAATAGAAGGATGCTTTGATCCGAAGAAATATAAACCAATTCTTGAGATGATGGTTCATCTAAGACTATGGTGTTTTTTGGTATTAAACTTTTATCTTCTATAGAGTATATTTCCGTTGCAAATACTGTTACTCCAGTAGAAAATATAATTATAAAGATAGACAACAAAATATAAATAATACTTTTAAAATTTTGATTAGAACTAATACGTTCAATCATTATATCACCCTCCTCAATTTTATCTCTCCATCTTCATCCATCTTTATTACTCAGGAATCCTTTAATTCTGCACTTTGAAATAAAATAAATAAAGTTAATTTTTTTTACGGACCAGTAGTAATAGAAATTATTTTTCGGTTGTCTTCATTAGTTGTAACAGTTATCCAGCGGGTATTTTCACCCTCCTCCCAACCACAATAAGGAGAACCCGGTTTAGAAATCGTATAGATATTGACTTCATAGAGGGATTGTTTATCGAGCCATTTTTGATCTTTTTCGAGATAGATATGAATCACTTTAATCTTGTCTAAACTGGAAAAATTAACTTTCCACATCTCCTGCATATTTTCATTTCCAGCGAGGTTTTCATCCATCATAGAAAATATTTGTTCAACATCTCCCCGATCTATTGCTTCAAAAAATTCATAGATAAAATTTTCTTCTTTTATCCTGGCCACCTTATCGGGATAGAATTCGTGTTTAACTTCTTCCGGTGCTATTTTTTTACCAGTCTTCGGGTCAAAATAGTGGATAGACAATAATTCCCCGGTTAATCCGTCTATAGTATATGCAGCAGACTGAGAGGCAAAGAGAAAATCCCACACCGGTTTTCCCCGATAAGCGCTCACGGAATTATCTATAATATAAATCGATGAAGCTCTCTCCCACAAAGGAGCGCCGGAAGAAAAAGCCACCCGTGCTGCCTCCTGCATGGAAATTCCCGGCTTACCTTTTGGAAAAGAAGGAAGGATGGGAGAAATTCTTTTTACATGCTCTTCTTCCCGCATTGAAACAATCTGGTTATTTACAATTTGAATATTATATATTTTATCATCTTTAGGGCGGACAAAAATAATCCCCCATTCCCAGGAAAGGTCATTTTTTCCCCAGTTATAATCTAATTTTCCTCCATGAGGATTCATATACCACAAGACTGCTTCACGGTCCCACTTTCGAGCTTCCTGGTAAGCCAGGGCAGCCGCTTCCAAAGAGGTTAACTGGGGAAAATCTCTTGTTTCTTGAGCTTGAAGAAGGATGAAAAAACTGAGGGTGATAATAACGAAGCATAAAAAAATGACTTCTATCTTCAAATATTTTTTATTCATCATTATAATCCTGGCTCCTATAATTTTTTTAAAAATAATAGATTTTTTGATAGTTTATGGGAAAATTTAATTTTTTATGCCAATTTTATATTTTATATTTCAACTTATACAAGTTATTTCCTTTGCAATTTTTGCTACTATCTTACTTATCAAGGATAAGAGTACCTCAAAAATAAGGCACTCTTATCCTTTTGTAATTTATTAGTATCCAATTTTATAGTATTGTTAAGTAGAATTTTATTTACATTTATCTTTATTTAGTACCAGATCTCCCGATTTCGCGGAAACCGGATGATGGTTCTTCGGTAAATAAAGTAATACTTTCTTGATTAAAAGCTACATGGTTATCGTTAGGTGATATACGTTCTACTCTAAAGAAAAAAGTGGTAGCTCCGGCTATAAAAGATCTCGGAATGGTTACTAAAGCATGGCAAGTATAACCAACCGGATCATTTGGAGGTGATACATTAGGTAAGGTGATTTCTGCAGTTTTAAAAACTCCTCCCATTGAGCCGCTACCTGGAAACCCATAAATAAGTTTAAACCTGGCAGGAAAACCGCTGCCTCCACCGGCTTGATTAGTAGCGAGTGCAGTAATGTCCAAGGTTAGATCGGTATTTCCTGATGGAATATTTTCAAAGGTCCATTCCGCATATTGCTGTAGGGAAGAATCTCGCAACCAATACCAACCCTGAATTAAGTTACCATTAGATCTAAACTTGTTGGCAGTGAACCTTTCTGCAGAAACAGATTGTGATTGTTCTATCTGGCCAGACGGGTAACCGGAGACATTTATGGAAAGCTGGTAATCCCCTTCTCCTGATGAACGAGTAACCCTGATTCCCCAAATCCCACTAGTATCAGCTGCATACTGTAGAGTTGTCATATTACCTTGAGGGGTTGGCGAAACTGCTCTTGAAGAACTAGATCCAGGGCGGTACAGATAGAGCCTAAAGTTAGCTTCAGGTGGCATAAAAAGTTGGAGACTTATAGTCTGACTCTCTGAAAGATTTATATTATACCAATCTACCTTATCTATCATATTTAAGAATCCATTAAAGACTCCAGGATAAAGAGCCATCGAATCCTCAAAAGAATCTCCGGCATCGTGATTGCTTCCTGCATCATTTTGATTCTGAATATCCACCGAAAGCTGATAATTCCCCTCACCGGAAGAACGATTTATCCTGATAAACCATATCCCGCTAATAGTTGCTACGTACTGGAGAGTCCTAATATTATCTTGTCTTGTGGCGGAACCAATACTGGAAGTTGATCCAGGTTTTCTTAAATAAATAGTAAAATTACCACCGGAAGGTTGAGCAAGTTGGAGATTAATAATCTGTCCTTCCTGTAAGTTTAAACCGTACCAATCCTCTTTATCGATTTGATCTCCTGCTATTTGTCCACCAAGGCTTCCCTGATAAGTACCAGGTTGAATTATAAATGCCTCATTCTGATTATTTGTATCAGGTAATTGATTGCCCTGGTTAAATTGAGTCTCTTGATAAGGAGGGAATGTTTCTTCTCCAGTAGTTTCTACTATCTCAATGCTTCCTTTTTTAAAAGCAACGTGATTTGTATCAAGGGAAATTCGTTCAATTCGCAGAAAAAGAACAGAAGCCTCCTGAAGAATTAATCTGGGAATAATAACCTGACCTTGGCAGGTATAGCCAACCGAATCACTGGGTGATGATACATTCGGTAAAGTAACTTTTTGAGTTACAAAGACATTTCCGCCTGGTACCTCATAGATGAGTAAGAATTCAGCAGGGAAACCTTTTCTTCCATCCGGACGGTCAGTGGCCAAAGCAGTAATATCAAGGGTTAAATCATTATTTCCAGATGGAATATTTTCGAAAGTCCATTGGGCGTAATTTTGAAGGGAATTATCCCGGAGCCAGTACCAGCCATTAATTAAGTCACCATTGGTGTTAAAATCTTTAGGAAGATTTGAGCTATTGGCAGAAAAAACAACTAAAGTTATAGTCATTAAAATAAATAAAATAATTATAGGTAAAAACAATTTATTAATTTTCAAAATATTATTCTCCTTTCTTTATTTTATAATCTTCTAAATATGTATATTTTATAAAATATCTAAATTCTTTCCTTTTTACTTTCTCAGAATTATTCCTACTCTCATTCCTCCTTTTTATTAAAATATGATGTTAAACTCAATTTTTATTGATACCCTAAAACAAAAAAAACTGCCAACATTTTTAATTTTAAAAGTTGGCAGTTTGGCAGTCATATCACTAAAGTGATTTAGACCCATAACTTTGTGCCCTATCCTTTTGGATAGTTTACGTTTTTCAACGTTTAAAGAAATTATTCTGGTTTTTTTTATATATTTTAACTACTACATAAATTTAAAAAATCCTTCTTTTTTTTTGAAAATAATTTTTAGCTCCTAAAGAGAACTTCTTCTTTGCTAAAGAGTCGGGTAGCTCCCATAAGAGCAAACCCGGCAATTACCGTATTAGCACTAAAAGTAGTTAAAATATGGTCCCAGTAAATTTTGCCCATCAATAGCTCTTTAAAAACAAAACTACTGTTTAAGACCGGAACTAAAAACATTTTGCCGGTCAATTCCATTCCTTGACTTATAGAAATTACTCCCAAAAAGATAGTCAGCATATAAATGGGAGTGATATAACTCGAGGCCTCTCTAATGTTACGGGCAAATATGCCCACCATCACTAGTACTGCGCTGGCTAAACCGACCAAAGGGAATAAAATTAAAAAGAGTAAAAAGATAGTATTAATAGATATTCCAAAATTCACTCCCTCAATACCTCCGGCAATAGAAGCTCCCAATAAAAAAGCAAGACCAAGCCCGAGCAGTCCTAAAACCATACTGGTAAAAGAGATTAACATTACCGCAAAGCACTTACCCAACACTATTTCTAATCGGCTTATTTGACTTACTAATAGAGTAGCAATAGTCCCTCTTTCTTTCTCTCCTGCAGTTATATCCACAGCTGTATGCATCGCCCCGGCAAAGATGAGGATTATAATTAAATAAGGGAGTAGAACTGCCAAAAATGAACCGGTAATTTTTTCAGCAGTAGCCATATTTTCTTCTTGTAGAATTAACGGAGTAAGAAATTCCTCTTTTAAATCCAGACTAGAAAGCCTTTGCAAAATTATTTCACTCTTGTATTCTTCAATTATTTGATTAATTCTTTTTTGGGATATCCTTGACTTAGCTTCTGTGGTATCATATTTTAAGATAAGTTTGATAGGCTCTTCCTGTTCAATTTTATATTTAAAATCTGAAGGGATTAGCAAAACTGCCTGAATATCCCCATTTTGCAATTTATTGGAAAAGTCGTCTTCCATAATAAGAATTTCAATCTTTTCAGAATCCTGGAGATGTTTTACTAATTGGGGAGCAAACTCCGCACCGTCTATTATGATCTTTGAGTTGGCTTCTTCTGATTTCATACTTCCCACCTTGTTAAAATAACCAATTCCCGTAAACAAGAGAGGATAAAAGATTAAAGGAATTATAATCATAGCAATTATAGTTCTTTTATCCCGTATAGTTCCCACTAATTCTTTAATAAAGATAAGTTTAATATTTTTCCAGCTCATTCTAAATTCTCTCCTTGATTTATTAATTCAAAAAATATTTCTTCTAAATCGTCAGATAAAGAATTCTTTTTTAATTCTTTTAAGGTTCCTTGGGCAACGAGATTACCGTGATGGATAATTGCGATCATATCACACAATTTTTCAGCTTCCCGCATAATGTGGGTAGAGTAGATGATACACTTCCCTTGATCTCTAAAGCTTTTAACATATTCAATTACTATTCTAGCTGTAATTATATCTAATCCTACTGTTGGTTCATCTAAAATTAATACAGGCGGGTTATGAATAATGCTCCTGGCAATAGAGAGTTTCTGTTTCATCCCGGTAGAAAGTTTATTTACTCTAACATCCTGAAAATCTTCCATGTCTAAATTGTGAAAGATTTCAGCTGTTCTTTTTTTAATAACCTTGTCTTCCATCCCATTAATCCGTCCGAAAAACATTACAGTTTCTCGAGGGGTAAAACGGTCATACAATCCTGTTTCACTGGATAAAAATCCTATCTGACTCCTCACTTTAGCGGCATGTTTTACTACATCAAGCCCATTTACCATTATTTTACCTTTAGTGGGGAGTATCATAGTAGCTAAAATGCGTAAAGTGGTGGTTTTACCCGCTCCGTTAGGACCTAAAAGTCCGAATACCTGACCTTTCCGGCAATTAAACTTTAAATTATTAACTGCTACTACCTCGCCTCTTTTTTTATCGTAAAATATCTTGGTCAATCCTTCTATCTGAATCATTCTTAAACTTTAATCCTTTCTTTTAATCTATTCTTTAATTAATAGTCTAATGGAGCTCTGATTTTCTGGAGTGTGGCAAACTCGAGCTGAGATTGCTTCGTCACTACGTTCCTCGCAATGACAGAACTGTTTCTGAATTCTGGATTCTATCATTTTCTTTAATTTATTAGAGCATTTCTAAAGCATTTAGAATTTCTTCCCTTACTTCTCTGTCCTTTTCAATTTTTAGAGCCTTTTCTAATGCAAATTTCGCTTTTTCTCCTCTAATTTTACCCAGAGCCCAGGCAGTATGTCTTCTTATCATTAGATTGTCGTTTTCCTGTAAGACTTTAATCAAGGGAACAACAGCCCGGGGGTCGCCAATATTACCTAAAGCCAGAACAGCATTTCTTTTAATAGCTTCTTTCGGTCTCATGGCAATCTGGTTATAAGCGAAATAACTCTGAAATTTCTCTTCGGTAATTTGCAATAATGGTATTAAAGGAATCTTTGAGCCGATATAGCCATATTCCGGTTTGTATTTTTTAGGTATTACTTTACGGTTCTGGGGGCAAACCTCCTGACAGGTAGTGCAGCCATATAATCTATCCTCCCATTTTTCCCGAAAAGCTAGAGGTACATTCATTGGCCTTTCCGAAATAAACTGAAGACATTTAGTCCTATCAATTACATAAGGGGAAACCATAGCTTTGGTCGGACATGAATCGATACATATCGTGCAATCACCACAATCTCGCTGAAGGGGTTCATCTATGCCTAATTCTAATTCAGTTATAATTTCTCCTAAAACTACCCAGGAACCGAATCTTTCGGTGATAATTATCCCGTTTTTCCCATACCAGCCTACTCCGGACCGTCGGGCAATCGGCTTTTCCGTTAAAGATATGTAACAAGATTTATTTTTAGATTTATACTTAAAATCAGTCTCTTGATTTATAAAATCAACTATTTTTTTAAGTTTTAATTTTACATCATAATAAAAATTACCGATATCATATTTAGCAATTTTCCCCAAGGGTTGATTTTTATCTTGGATATCTTCTGTCTCCTCTATTAAATAACCTTGAGCAACACTAATTATAGATTTCGCTCTTTTTAGAATATTTTTCGGATTGCATCTTTTTCTAATTTTATTCAGATTTAGTTGATTAGGTCTTACTAAAATATTTCCCGAGGGATAGTAATCATTTTCAGGAATATAACCCTTCCCTACACTTTCTATAATATGCTTTTCTGCTTCCGGGAAGCTTTCAGCATTAGTAATCCTGATGATATCTAAACCAATCTCTTCTCCTAATTCTTTTATCTGTGCAGCTAATGACATAAATCCCCCAAGTTAATCTCTTTTCTTAAAAGCCTTAATCATAATAGTTATACCTACAGCAATTAAGATTAGCGGCCACAGTCTGCCCCAACCTATCCAGGGGAATAAACTGTTTAGTAAAAAAATTAAACCTATAACTATTACAATTATGCCTCCGAATATCCTTCTATTTTTTTCTGATTTATAGTGAGGCCCTTCTGATTCAAAATGTTCTTTAACTTCTTCAATTACATTCTTTGCACCTTTTTTTATTTTCTCTTTTATATCTTCTCTCTCTCCAAATGCCTCATCAGAAACTTGTTCTGGATTCTTGGGAATTACAATCCAGGCAATAATATAAGCGACAACTCCTGCTCCTCCTATAAGTACAACCAACACTGTTAATAATCTCACTAAAGTAGAATCTATATCAAAATATTCTGCTATTCCTCCACATACACCAGCAATCATATAATCCTTTCTAGACCTGTAAAGTTTCTTATCCATAATTAAATTTACTCCTTTCATAATATATTATTCACCAATTAAATTAATCGTTAGTATGTCGTATTGCGTATTGCGTATTGCGTGAAGATTTATCCCCCTCACCCTAACCCTCTCCCTCCAATGGGAGAGGGGATGATGTATAGACAGGTGAGACGCCTGTCCTACGGTTTTATCTTATATCTTATATCTGGCTAACCGGGTAACCGGTAAACAGGTTAACTCTTCTCTCATTACTCATTACTTCTCTACGCTATACGCTCTACGCTATTTTTTGTATCCAATCATCCTCAGAAATTCTTTCCGCTCCTGAATATCTTTGTTTGTCTCCACTCCTTTGGGTGAGTTCCCATCAATAACTCCCAATACTCCTCTTCCCAATTCAGTTTGAGCAATAATAACCTCAACCGGGTTAGCAGTAGCACAGAATATAGAACAGACTTCAGGACAATTTTTTATAGCATTCAATACATTTATAGGAAAAGCATCCTTCAAAATAATTACAAAAACATGTCCTGCTCCGATAGCTTTTACATTTTTTATGGCCAGGGCTTTCAGTTCTGAATCATTTCCCTCTGCCCTCACCAGGCACGGACCTGAAGCCTCATTAAAGGCCAGACCAAATTTTGCTCCCGGTACAGCACTAACCATCACTTCATAAAGGTCTTCTGCGGTTTTTATAAAATGAGTCTGACCAATAATAATGTTAGCGTCTTCAGGAAATTCCATTCTCACTGTCTTTAATTCCATTTATATTATCCCCCCTCTTTTTATAATATTCTTCACCAAGAGGTTTCTTTCCTTCTATTTTCCTAAAATAATGTTAAAATATACTTTTTCTTTTCATTTATTATCTTATCTTTTATATTATGCTATAATTGTTAATATTTTACCATACTTTATATAAAAAATTTAGTTTTAACAAGAACTTAAGGAGCTTTTAATGAATTTCTTGACTAAAATCCGTCAATCATTATTTATCGAACAAAATGTTTTGGTATTATCTTTATCTGTTTTATTTATCATTCTTGCTATTTTCAGCTGGTATCCTATTCTCCCAATTTATCTTCAAGAATTAGGAGCTAATGATTTTCAAGTAGGATTTTCATATACATTACTTTCGCTTGCTTCTACTCTAGTGCAATTTTTTGGAGGATTACTTTCTGACCGTTTCGGGCGAAAATGCTTAATTGTTTTTCCAACTTTTTTCTTTCCTTTATTATATTTCTTTGCTGCAAATTCTACTCATTGGTATTCATTAGTATTTTTTCTTGTTATTGCAAATATTGTAAGTGCTCTTCAATTGCCTTCTTTTTATGCCATGATTGCCGAATCGGTTCCAAAAATTAAACGGGCCAAAGCTTATAGCATATTTGAATTATTTGTTGTTTCAGGAATAACCATTGGCCCAGCCATAGGAATGCTATTGATTTCTCGAATGAATATAAAATATTTATTTTATCTTACTACTTTTATTACATTGTTATGTGCTTTGGCCAGGATGTTCTGGTTAAAAGAGACTCATCATCATCGAATGCAAATGAATAAAAATGATTCCTTTAAAAAGTTATTTAATAAAAAGATATTATTGGTTGTTGCCGCCCTTTCTTCCCTCTTGCTTTTGTTCAATCTCACGACTAATGGACCTTTCATATCTCTATACGCAAATGAAATCATGGATTTTAGCAAATCAAAAATCAATCTTCTTTTTTCTTTAGGTGGTTTTGGAGCAGTAATTTATAGTATCTGGGGCGGGAAAATCGTTGAAAAATGGGGCAGTGAAAAAGTGCTTTCGAAAAGCGCATTGGGTATGGGAATATTTTCAATTTTATGGAGCCTGCGTGCACCTCAATTGCTTACTATTTTCCTATTTATCATTTTATATATTTTTTTTCAAAGCTGCTATATCGCTTACGGTTCATTGTTAGCAGACATCACTCATCAACAATCAAGAGGATTAGTCATTGGTTTTATCGGTACTTGTACTGGTTTAATCGGATCTATCGGGCCTTCCCTGGGAGGATATTTGAAGCTCCAGTTTGGTTCTTCGTCACCCTTCTGGGCTGGATTGATATTTGCTTTAATAACTTCTCTCTTACTTATAAAAGTAAAAGAATAAAAATTATTATTCTCAACGAAAAACTGTTTTAAAATTAGTGTATAGATCAAAATAGTGATAAAATATATAAGCTAAAAGGAGGATGAAGATGAAAAAAATAAATAATTATAAAGTAATCAAATATAAAGCAATATTTTTTGATTTTGG
>DASRMF010000068.1:0-13423 GCA_035648055.1 Atribacterota bacterium | reverse complement strand
GGTCGAGAAAAAGATACTTTAGAAAAGTGGTTTTCAGATATAAATATTGGTCTGGTTGCCGAAAATGGCGCCTGGTTGAGGAAGAAGATTGGGCAATGGGAAACAGTAAAACCTCTAAGAAAGGAATGGAAAGATCAAATTAGACCCCTGTTAGAACTTTATGTTAACAGAACCCCCGGCTCATTTATTCAAGAGAAGGAGTATTCCCTGGTCTGGCATTATATTAAAACTGATCCCTCTTTTGGCCGGATGAGGGCTTTAGAGTTAAAATCCTCTCTTTTATTCCTTACTTCTAACTTAAATCTGGAAATACTTCATGGAGAAAAGGTCATTGAAATTAAACCTATGGGAATTAGCAAAGGCTTAAGTGCTGACTACTGGATTTCCCAAAAGGATTGGGATTTTATCCTGGCGATAGGTGATGACTGGTCAGACGAAGATACTTTTCAAAATTTACCTGATTCTGCACATTCTATTAAGGTGGGTACAGGATCATCCCTGTCTAAATGCAATATTAAGTCTTCTATTGAAGTAAAGACACTTTTAAAAGAACTGATCAGTAAATAAATTAAAAAATGATTTGTTAATAAAAATCAATTTAAAAACTGTTTCAACCAACATTTAACTTCTTCAGGCGAAGATAATCGAAAATCAGCAGCAGATTTTTGGGCTTTTTCCGCAATAAGGATACTGGTTCCCCGGGTTCGAAGAATGCGAAAAGCATCTTCATCAGTGGTGTCATCTCCCAGATAAAAAACCTTGCGCCGAGACCAATCAAGTCCCATAGTATTCAATATCCATAACACCGCTTTGCCTTTGTTCCATTCAATATTAGGTAAAAATTCAACAACTTTTTTCCCTTTCAATAAACGGATATTTTCTCTATTTTCTTTTAGAATCTTATTTAATGGTAACTTTAGCCCGGGTAAATCTTCTTTTGATACCTGTCTATAATGAATGGCAACACTCATCTTTTTCTTTTCTATAATGACTCCGGGAATATGAGTTAGTGATTTATCCAAACTTTTGGAGATATTTTGAATAAGAGGTAAGAATTTTTTTACTTTAGGATGTATCATAGAAATATCTGGTCCCATAATATCCAAACCGTGATCCCCAGCATAAAAAATTCCCGGTAGGTCCACTAAGGTTTGTAAATTTCTTCTTCCCCTTCCACTTACAATTGCTAATTTGTATTTAAAAGATAGTTGCCGGATAATTTCTTTCATTTCCGGAGATATTTTGGCCAGATCAGGCCGCTCGACAATAGGTGTTAGGGTACCATCGTAATCGAAAAAGAAGACGGCTTTTTCTTTCTCTTCCATTATTTTAGAATAGGAATAAAGATAGCGGGGGTGTAAAAAGATCTTTCCATTTTCGCCAGAAAAGATTTTTACTGATTCAAGAAGATGAGGAGGACAGCGATTAAACCACTCATCAATCCATTTTGCACTTAAATCACTTAATCTTTCAATGACTATATCAGCACCTTTTTTAAAAAAAAGCTCCCTTTCTTCTTCTTTTGATGTTTCCCACCCCACAATAAGGTCAAAACCACTATCTCGAGCTGACTCTATATCTTTTGGTTGAGTAAGTAATGCCATTGATTCTTCAGGGGAAACCCCAATTTTATGTACAGCTTGAATAAAGGGATTTATTTCTGAAGTAGTGGATACTGGTTTTTTTTCAGGTAGTAGCAACCCAATTTTTAAATCCAGTCTATCTAATTTTTTAATAAATTCAATTATTTGCTTATCGCGTAATACATTTTCTTTTTTCCAATCCATTCGAAAAAGGATGGCTTTAAAATTATTTTGTTTCATCAGATATCCCACATATTTTTATATTTGTCAATTATTGTTGTAACTGTTAAAATCATATTAATAACGCCAAGATATGTCAAGAGAAAAAATTAAAAACTTTTTTATTGCTAGTGTATACTTTAGTGGGTAGTTAGAAGAATAAATATAATATATGAGTAATGCTTTCTTCTTACATCCTTGACGCCCTTGATATAATAAGTATATTAGACAAAAATTGTTCCGAAGGATATCTTAAATCCAAGTAATGTAAATACAGTTGATAACTGATGAGAATAAAAAAAAGGGGGAACATATTATGAATGATATCGATAATTATAGAGAAATTATTGGCGATAAATTATTTTTTGATTTATTCAAAAAAGCAAGAAGGCTGACTTCAAAGGCAATCCTAAATATTAACTCTACTGCTCAGGGAGGGGGGGTAGCAGAAATATTAGAATCTCTGATTATTCTCATGAACGAGCTTGGCATTTACGCCGGATGGAGAATACTTCATGGGAACCCCGATTTCTTTACCATTACTAAAAAGTTTCACAATGCCTTGCAGGGTGGTTCAATTAATCTCACAGAAATAAAGAAAAAATTGTATCTTCAGGTTAATCAAGAATTTTCTGTCTTTACTCATATTAATAATCATGATGCCGTAGTTATTCATGACCCTCAACCTTTGCCCCTGATTAAGTATTACAAAAAGAAGCAACCTTGGATCTGGCGCTGTCATATTGATTTATCCAATCCTCATCCTGAATTATGGCATTATCTTAAGAACTTTATTCTTCGCTATGATAAAATTATTGTTTCCAGTTCTAAATATAAATCTGAAAAACTACCTGTTCCTCAAAAAGTAATATCTCCGGCAATCAATCCACTATCACCTAAAAATAAGGAGTTATCACAACAAGATATTACCAAGTATCGTAAAAAATATAAAATACTTGATGATAAACCCATTATGACCCAGATATCTCGTTTTGACTATCTAAAGGATCCATTGGGGGTTATTAAGGTCTTTGAAAAAGTAAGATCCCATATCGATTGTCGTTTGGTTTTATGTGGCAGTATGGCTACCGACGATCCGGAAGGTATAAAAGTATACCAGCAGATAATAAAAGCAGCTCAAAAGATGATTGACAAAAAAGACATTATTATATTAAATGTGGAAAATGATATTCTAGTCAATGTACTCCAGCGTATTTCCAATGTCATCATTCAAAAATCAATAAAAGAAGGATTTGGCTTAACTGTTTCTGAGGCCTTATGGAAAGAAACCCCTGTAGTTGCTTCTAATGTAGGAGGGATACCATTACAGATTACAGACGGTAAAAATGGTTATCTGGTTAACCCGCTAGATTATGATGGCTTTGCAGAAAGAATTATCTACCTTTTAGAAAATCCATCGGAAGCAGAAAGAATCGGTAAAAAAGGCAAAGAGACAGTAAAAGAAAAATTCTTAATCACCCGTTTATTTGTAGATTATGTCGATTTACTAAACGAAATGATTTAAAGAAGTAAATAAACCTTATAAAAAAAATTTTTAAAAAAATTTTTAAAAAAGAAGGACTTTTTATCAGTGATGTAGAATGATAATGTAATATAAGATACTTCATTAGCTCACATAAAAATGCACTTGAGGGCGGATGTTTACTTTTATATATTGGTTAACTAGCTAACTAAGTAACTAACTAACCAAAAGAAGAGGAGGTGTTGTGCATTAGAAAAAAGAGAAATTAAGAAAAGTATTTTTTAAAAAATAAAGGAGGAAAAAATGTTAAAGAAAATTAGTTTTGTGATATTAGTAGTATTGTTAATAGGAATGTTTTTTACAGGAGCATTCGCAGCAACTAAAGTGTTAAATGTCTATGGTGTATGGGCAGGAGCAGAATTAGAAGCATTTGATAAGATGGTGAAACCTTTTGAGGACGCAAATGATATTGATGTAGTGTTAGCCGGTTCTCGAGATCCGGCAGTACTAATTACTCGAGTGGAAGCTGGTAATCCACCTGATGTCTCCATATTACCTAATCCGGGAGCGATGGTAGAATTTGCCAAAGCTGGGAAATTAGTTGATTTAAGTACTTTTATGGATGTGGATACTTTAAAGAGCGACTACTCCTCGACCTGGATAGATTTAGGGAGTTATAAAGGTAAACTCCAAGGTGTATTTCTTTCTGCTGACTTAAAAAGCTTGGTCTGGTATAGTCCTAAAGCATTTGCAGCCGCTGGTTATACTACACCTGCTACCTGGGAAGAGATGATCGCTCTTTCCGATAAGATGGTAGCAGATGGTAATATCCCTTGGGCTATTGGTCTTGAATCTGGTGCTGCCAGTGGATGGGCTGGGACCGACTGGATTGAAGATATTATGCTTCGTACTGTAGAACCAGAAGTTTATGATTTGTGGGTTTCTCATGGAATTTCCTGGGTTGATGATAGGGTACAAAGGGCTTTTGAACTATTCGGCCAGATTGCTTTAAACGAAAAATATGTTTATGGTGGCCCCAATGCAGTGCTAACTATTAATTTTGGTGACTCACCAGATGCTCTATTTACTACTCCCCCAAATGCCTATATGCATAAGCAAGCCACTTTTATTAAAAGTTTTATACTTGACCATTTCCCAAATTTAGTTCCGGGAGAAGATTTTGATTTCTTCCCCTTCCCGCCAATTGATCCTCAATACGGAACTCCCGCTTTAGGAGCAGCGGATATGTTTGCAATGTTCAATGATACTCCTGATGCAAGGGCATTTATGGAATATGTCGTTTCCCCGGAAGCTCAGGAAATATGGGTTCATGAGTTAGGAAAACTTTCTGCTAATAAACGAGTAAATCCTGCTGTCTATCCTGATGATTTGACTCGTAAGGCTGCTGAAATATTAGTCAATGCTTCAACTTTCCGTTTTGATGGTTCTGACTTAATGCCTGGTGCAGTAGGAAGTGGTTCTTTCTGGACTGAGATATTAAATTATGTAAGTGGTGTACCTTTAAAGAGGGTGCTTATGACTATTGAAACCACTGCTTTAGATGCTTACCGGAAATAAGATAAAGCGATAATTTTTTATTTTCGTAGGCTGGGTTTGTTTAAAATATAAATCCAGCCTACGATTATAGTAAAATATTTGTCATATTGATATTTAGAAAGGAAAGAAGTTTGTGATACATACAAAAAAAATTACCCCATGGTTGTACATTGCTCCGGCAACATTTCTCTTATTCTTTTTTTTAGTCTATCCTTCAATTAACACAATATATATTTCCTTCTTTAATTACAATTCTGAAAAATTTATTGGTTTGGAAAATTACTTCTATTGTTTTAGCAATGAGACCATGCTTACTTCCTTTCGGAACAATGCTTTATGGATAGCGTTTTTTGTTCCCCTAACTGTTTTTTTAGGATTGGTTATAGCTGTATTATTAGATAAAGTTAAATATGAATCTATTGTGAAGTCGCTGATATTTATGCCCATGGCCATTTCTTTTGTAGGTGCCGGAGTAATTTGGAAATTCGTTTACGCTTATAAGCCGGTTTCGGCTGCTCAGACTGGTATTCTTAACGCAATTCGTTCATTTTTTCAGTTAGAACCCTTACCCTGGCTAATTATTAGACCCTGGCTTAATAATTTTTGTTTAATTATGGTAGGGGTATGGATATGGACTGGATTTTGTATGGTAATATTATCCGCGAGTTATAAAGGCATACCCCGAGAACTATTAGAAGCAGCTCGAGTAGATGGCGCTACCGAATTCAGAATATTCTGGAAAATTATTTTGCCTTTAATGAAACCCACCCTTGCAGTAGTGGCTACCACTATGACTATTAATGTTCTTAAAGTATTTGATATTGTCTACGTAATGACCAATGGAAATTTTGATACAGAAGTTATTGCGAACCGAATGTACAAAGAGATGTTTATTTTTAGAAACTATGGAAGAGCAAGTTCCATTGCCGTTCTTTTGCTTTTATTTATAATTCCTATGATATTTGTAAATATCCGTCGTTTCAGAGAACAGGAGACTATAAGATAATGAAAAAAATAAACAGACCATTTTCGAGTAGCTCACTTCATCTGATAATAATTATTACTGCTTTTATATGGACACTTCCAACCATTGGACTATTAATAACTTCATTTCGACCTCCTGCGGATGTAGCTGCATCCGGTTGGTGGACTGTCTTTCAACACCCTTTCAACTTTACCTGTTATAGTCTGGAAAATTACACAAGGGTTATTGCTAAAATTGGGCTGGGAAGAGCTTTTCTAAATACTCTTTTTATTGCTATCCCTTCTACTATAATCCCAATAGTGATTGCTTCTTTTGCGGCTTATGCTTTTGCCTGGATGGAATTTCCGGGACGCAAATTAATATTTATATTTTTAGTTGGTTTATTGGTGATTCCTCTACAAATGACTATGATACCTATTCTTCGTATTTTTAGCAACCTGGGGATAGTGGGTACTTTTCCGGGAATATGGTTGGCTCATACCGGTTATGGCCTCCCTCTCATGACTTATTTACTATATACTTTTATTTCTGGCCTTCCCAGTGAATTATTTGATTCTTCATCTATAGATGGAGCTACTCCTTTTCAGATATTTATTAAAATAGTAATGCCTCTTTCTATTCCCGCACTTGCCTCCGTTACTATCTTTCAGTTCTTATGGGTTTGGAATGATCTTTTAGTAGCTTTGGTTTATTTAGGAGGGACACCGGATGTTGCTCCACTTACTGTACGTATAAGTTCCTTAGTCGGTTCTTATGGACAGGATTGGGAACTGCTTACTGCCGCTGCTTTTGTTTCCATGGCTCTTCCTTTAGTTCTCTTTTTAGGATTACAACGCTATTTTGTAAAAGGTATTTTAGCCGGGTCAGTGAAGGGATAGAAATTAAAAAACTTGCAGAATCTTCTACAATTTTATAAAATAGATTATGTCAATCTATTATTAAATTTAAATATATTTTCACGCTCTATTTTCCTGTTCTGGAGGAAGCGCTATGAACGAAGAGAGCTTTAAAAAAGAAATCCTTGATTTTGAAGATCGATACCTCTCTCCTTATGCTACGAAAAATTGTGAAGCCAGAAGAGAGCACGAGACATCTCATCCTTTTAGAGGGCCTTATTCAAGAGATCGAGATCATATATTATACAGCGGTTCATTTCACAGATACATAGGGAAGACTCAGGTTATATATTTTGCCGCAAGTTTTGACGAACAGTTGTCCAATCGCAGTATCCATACTTTACAAGTTTCTCAAATAGCCCGTACCATAGGGAAAGCTTTAAACTTAAATCTTGATCTTATAGAGGCAATCGCCCTTGGACATGATTTAGGGCATGCTCCCTTTGGTCATGATGGTGAAGAAATTCTTCAAGATATTTGTCGGAAAAAGAAAATTAGTTTATTTTTTCACAACATTCACAGTCTTAGAGTAGTCGATAAACTTGCCGATGCCTGTAAAGGAATGAATTTGACTTTTCAAGTAAGAGATGGAATTCTCTCTCATGACGGTGAGATTAACGAGAAATATATAAAACCTAACAGAGATAAAAGCGAAGCCGATTTAATAGATTATTGCCAGAGAAAATCTCAAGGAGAACAAGTTCATACAGTGCCAGCAACTTTAGAGGGATGTGTTGTCCGAATGTCAGATGCAATATCCTATGTGGGGCAAGATTTTGAAGATGCGATACGCATAGGAATTTTAAAAAAAGAAGAATTACCGGAAGGAGTTAAGGAAGATTTGGGGGAAAGCAATACAGACATTATAAATTCCCTGGTAACCGATATTATAATTAATTCTTATAATCGTGACGAGATAATTTATTCATCTGATATTGCCGAGAGAGTTTTTGAATTAAAACAATTTAATACAGAAAGGATATATAAAAATCCAAGTCTAAAAGCAAAAAAAACTAGATTTAAAAGGGCGTTTGTATATCTTTTTGACCAATTTCTTGATGACCTTAAAAAGGGCAACGAAGATTCTCTAATATTTAAAGAATGGATTTTCAATAGGGGGAAAAAGAAGGGAGCAGATTACGTAGACAGTTGTTTGCCTGAACAGGTGGTAGTAGACTATATTGCTTCTATGACAGATAGGTATTTTAATAATACTTATATAAAATATAAAAAATAATTTTATTTGAAATTTTTTTAATTTTTTATGAGAAGGAGTGGGGTAATTGTCTAATAGAATTGAGGTTGTGCAAGGTGATATTACCAAACAACAGGTAGGGGCCATAGTTAACGCAGCCAATAATTCCCTCCTTGGCGGCGGTGGTGTAGATGGAGCTATCCATCGAGTGGCTGGTCCTGAGCTTTTAGAAGAATGCTGTAAGTTAAAAGGATGTCCAACCGGGGAAGCGAAGATAACTCGAGGTTATCGATTACCGGCTAAATGGGTGATTCATACTGTAGGTCCTGTCTGGAGAGGTGGAAATTACAAAGAAGACGAGTATCTTGCTCAATGTTACCAGAGTTGTTTTGCCTTAATAGAAAAACACCAGCTAAAAACGGTGGCTTTCCCCTCAATAAGCACCGGGGCATATAGATTTCCTCTGGAGCGCGCTACCAGAATCGCTGTGACTGAGACTATAAATTTCTTAAAAAGAAATAATTTTGTAGAAAAAATTATATTTATATGCTTTAATAAGAGCGTATATGATTGTTATGTAAGTGAATTAAAAAAGTATTCCATAGATATATAGTATATAATAAAGATAAGGAAGTCAGAAGCCTAATTCGCATCTCGTTAAGAAAATAGAAGTCAGGAGCCAGAATCCAGTATTTAGAATTATTTTAAGTTATGAGAGTATATTTTGGTTGAATTTTCTTCTGACTTCTTAAATAACAATTATGGCTTTTAGTTTTGCGTTTTAGTTTATTGATTTACCCTATACACTATACGCTCCACGCTATACGCTATAATATTCACTAACGACTAATTTCATTTTAAGGGGATATTAGAGATCTTGCCAAAGAAAAAATACTACGATTATTCTCATCACCATACTTCTTCCTACAAAAAAAGAAGAGCAAAAAAAATAAAAATGATTATCGGTGGCCTGTTTATTCTACTGTTAGCTGCGGGAACATTTTATTTTAAGATTCTTCCACTGTTTTCCGCAAAACAAAGCAGCGATACCCTTCCTGTTTCAGAAGAAATTTTAAAATCAGAGGTTGTAGAGGAGGCGGAAGATGTTCCTGAAGTAGTTACAGAAGAAATATCTCTGCGGGAAGAAATAGAGGAAGAGAAAGAAGAAGAAATTACCATTGATGGTAATTTACAGGCTGGGGATACCCTTTATGAATCTTTAATTAAAGAAGGAATTTCTGCTGCTGAGATACTCAGTTTACAAGAAAAAGTTAAATCTGTAGTAGATTTCAACTATCTTCCCATTGGCAGTGAATATTCTTTAAAGTATAATCCGGAAGGAAAAGTAACAGAATTTATTTATAAGCCTAACCCCATTGATATCTACTGTATAGATATTCCTGCCTCTGACTCAGAAGAGTTGAAAGTAACCAAAGAAGAAATTTGTGAAGAAGTTGTTCGGCTTGAAGGGAAGATTGAATATTCTCTTTATGAATCTATGTTAGAGTGTGCTGATTCACCTCAATTAGCCCTGCAGTTAGCAGAGATATTTGCCTGGCAGATTGACTTTCTTACCGAATGCCGGGAGGGAGACACTTTTAATATTTTGGTAGAAAAACAGTATAGAGGAGATTTTTATCGCTGGGGAGAGGTACTTGCTGCCGAATACGAAGGGGAACTTCTGAGTAGACATACTGCCATTCTATTTAAAGACCCTGACGGGCATATAGATTATTATACCGAAGGAGGAGAGTCGTTAAGAAAGGCTTTCCTGCGGGCTCCCTTAAATTATAAATATATCAGTTCTTATTTCTCTAATAACCGTTTACACCCCATCTTAAGAATTTGGCGTCCCCATCTGGCTATCGATTATGCTGCTCCAGCCGGGACTCCGATTTCTACTATCGGAGACGGAACGGTAATTTATGCCGGTTGGGATAATGGTTATGGAAACTATATTAAAATTCGTCATCCTAACAATTATGAGACCGGTTATGGTCACCTTTCTCGTTTTGTCAAAGGATTAAAAAATGGCCAGAAGGTGAAACAGGGTGAGATAATAGGATATGTGGGGGCTACTGGTCTGGCAACAGGTCCGCATTTAGATTTTTCTATCAGTGAAAACGGAGAAAAGGTGGATTTTTTAAAACTTAAACTCCCCGCTGCTTTTTCAGTGGATCCTCAGTATAGTGCTCAATTTATGGAAGCAAAGAATAGACTACTTAATGATTTAGAAAATGGCAGAGAATTAGATTTAAATATAGGATTAAATAGTCAACAATCCACAAATGAAGAAGGTAAATAATCAGGAAAACAAAAAATTACCGATTTCCTCCCATCATAAATCTTCCTTGACCTTTTTGCCACGGCCTGATTTCCATTGCTTTAAAATTATTATCATCTATTAGTTTACCGATAAGTTTTGTTTTTAAACCGGTTACAGGGGTTATTTTTCCTTTCCAGATAGCTTTACCAGCCTCGATTTTCCAGCGGTTATTATTTAAATCCATAAGAATAAAATTATTCTCAGGAAGTCCCGTTTCTATAATTGTTCCCGCTAAAAGCCCTCTTTCAGGCCGCATCCATTGTTCTTCACAGGAATAAACCAATCGGTTATAATAGGGAATTTTTTCCGAAAAAACATTTTCTAATCTTCCACTAAAACCATTAAAATAAATGCCGGTTCCCAAAGTAATGCTAATTACCAAACTGATTAAAAGAATTGAAACAAACTTAAATCGATAACCTCTTTTGGTATGAATAAAATTATAATAAGCCACTCCAGTAAATAGGATTAGAAATATTAGCCAGAGGTAAGGCAAGCTTACAAAAACGGTTTTTAAAAAGCTTTCCCCTATATAATGATAGATATCCCAATCAAGTTGTTTGATGATAAATAGAACCATACTAAAGGCGAAACTACCCAGGATTATCGAAATTCCGAATATCAACCAGATAAAATAATTTTTAGTTATAAAATACCAGCGGGGTTTTGGTTTAATATTATTGTCTTTTATTTTTTTAAGAACTTCATTGCTTATATTTTTCATAATTTTTAGAGTTTAATATCCTCCTTTTCTAATTTCTGTTTAAGAGATTTTTTAGCCCGGTTTATCAGAGTGGCTATAGTGCCCATCGGTTTATGCAAAATATCGCTTATCTCCCGATAATCTTTTCCTTCCTCAAACTTTAAAATTAATACATCTTTGTATTTTAAAGGCAATTGATTAATAATTTTTAAAATATGTTTATAAGTTAACTTTTGAAGGCTTGCATCCTCTACGGTTAAAGTAGATTTCAATATGTTATCTAAATCTTTATCTTCCCAGGAAACTGTTTGTGGGCGTACTTTTTTCTTTCTAAAAGCACTAATAGTAGCATTATGAGCAATGCTGTATATCCAGTTAGAAAATTTAAAATTTAATTCAAAATCATTTAAGTTTTGGTAAGCCTTAACAAATACTTCCTGCAAAATATCTTCCGCATCTTCCCTATTTATATTAGATATTTTTAAAATATAATTAAGAAGCTTGGCCTCATAACGTTTCATCAGACATAGATAGTAATCTTGATTTTTCAAAGTCAGGACTATTATTTGTTCGTCGGTTTTATTAATACACTCTGAACCTGTAATCATAATTTTTAATTCTTTCTACTTTTTAAGACTCGCAAACATTGTTTTTCTTTTTCTTTTTGAATATTGACAGATAATATTTTAAATGCCAGAGAGCATGAAATATACCCAATAGAGTCATAATAATAGAGAATTCCACATGCCAGAATAAAAAGTTAAAATTAATAGACCTAAACCAAGCGAAATCTCTAATAAATACCAAGATCATTCCCGTTCCGGCTGAACCGATAAAACTGATTAACAAGAAAACGTTCCAGAATTTCTTTTCTTTGCACAAATTTATATCTAATTTTCGAGCCAGGAATTTACCGCCAAAATATATTAGCAGAGATATCAAAAAAATTTCTAAAAAATTATAATCAGGTAGTGATTTCCTCTCAGGAGAGGGTGAGTCAGAGACTGTTGTTTCAATTGAAGCCGCTTCGGCAATAAAAAATCTACCCGTAATTTTCTCGTCAATTCCTTCAGAATATTTACTATCATTGATATCGCTTGCGTTCTTTTTTACATTTTCTTCATTTAAGGGTATACTTGCATTACGGTCTTCAGGAGCCGGTTGAGAAAGGTCGCAAATTCCATCACCGTCAGTATCAATATATCTTTTGCATTCTCCCGGATAAGGGTCATCTTCTAAACCAAAAGGACAGTTATCCCAGGCGTAGATAGATATTGAACTAAAAGCTACTAAAATTAAGATTAGTGTAAGCAGGGTAATATATTTTCTAAATCTTCTTATCATGTTTTGTCTTTCATTTATAATTTATTATAATCTATTAAATAGAATATGGGAAATTTTGTCCTATTGAAATTTTGCACTGACTTATCAAAAGTTCCCATATTCTAATACGCCAACCAGAATAATTTTCTTTCATGTAAATAACAATTTTCTTTTAATTTTTATACATACTATAATAAAAATAAACATACTCGATACAAAAAATATTAGCCGTAGCTTTACTGGGAGAGTTAGAAGAAAGAAAAGAATAGCTATTGTTCTTGTTTTTTTATCTTTTTTTTACTTTCTTATCTGCCTGTGCAGTGCATGCAGACAGGACTCGATACTCGATACTATATACTCTATACTAATAATAATGTATAATTAAAATAAAAATTAAAAGGAGGGAATAAAGATGAAAAAAAGATATTTAAAAATGTTCTTAATGTTAAGTTTAATTATTTGTGGATTGTTATCAGTATTTAGTTTTAGTTTTGCAGCTGGTCAGGGGGAAACTGCCTGGGAAACTCTTTCTCAAGAAGCATCTGATTATCTGGAGATGGCTGTAAACAAAATGGAAGAGGCAATTAACACTTACCAGGGGGTTAATTACCCCAGTAAAGAACTATGGGTTGAAGCAATCGATTATGCTGAAAAAGCTATTGAGGCTGACCCCGATTTTATCGAAGCACATTACTATCTTGCCCAGATTTATCAATATACTAATTGGTATTATCGAGAGGCAAGAGAGTGGGAGAAATATATTGAACTTATTCAAAAAAGAGAAGTAATTTCTCCGGAAGCTGAACAGAAATTAGCTTTTGCCTATTATCGATTGGGATATTCGGCTTATCAAAGGGAAGATTATGATGGCTGCATCATGTATTTGCAAAAAGCAGGTGAGATTGACCCAGAAATGACCGAAACTCACTATTGGTTGGGCCGAGTGTTCTATGAGATTGGCAGATTAAATGATTCTCTTTCTTCCTGGCAAAAGGTATTAGAGGTTGACCCCTATTACCCTCGGGCACAATATTTCTATGCTAAAGTAGAAAATTCTATAAAATACGGAAAAGTAGCATATTCTCATTATGAAGCAGGATATAATCTTTACGAACAAAGGTTATTTGAAGAAGCAATATATGAATACCGTCAA
>DASRMF010000067.1:0-2319 GCA_035648055.1 Atribacterota bacterium | reverse complement strand
TCGCACAAAAGGTGCTTTCTGATAAAATTTTTGATAAATCTCCAAAACCTCTTCTTCCTCTTTGGATTCTTTCAAAGTCAAATAACAAGTAGACAAAATTCCTCGATTAATAGGAAGAAGATGGGGAGTAAAACAAACCTTTATCACTGCCCCCTGCTGTGTCTGCTTATTATCATCTCCACCAAAATAAATAGATGATAACTCCTGCTCTACTTCCGGAATATGATTATGTTTGACAACCTTATAAGCTTTAAAATTTTCATTACACTCCGCAAAATGAAGACCTAAGGATAATTTCTTCCCCGCTCCACTGGCTCCGGATTTAGAATCAATAATAATCCCCTCCGGCTCTACAAAATGATGTTTTAACAAAGGAGCAATTCCCAATATTATGCTGGTAGGATAACAACCAGGATTAGCTACTAATGGGGCGTCTTTTATTTTATTTAAATAAATCTCCGGGAGACCGTAAACAGCTTCTGATAGTAGTCCTTTACTAATCTGATTATGTTCTTTCTCATACCATTCCTTATATACAGCTGGATCGTTTATACGGTAATCCGCACTTAAATCAATAACTTTAACCCCTTTTTTTAACAACTCAGGAACTATATTCATAGAAACAGTATGAGGAAGAGCAGTAAATACCAGATCCGAATCCTGAGATACTACATTCAAGTTAAGACTTATAAGTTTTTTATCTAATTTATTCAGGAATTCAGGAAATATCTCTGCTATATTTTTTCCTGCACAACTGGAAGAAACCAGGTGAACCAATTCTACCTCTTTATGATGTATTAATATTTTTACTAATTCTTTCCCCGCATATCCGGTTGAACCAATAATGCTTACTTTTAATTTTTGCATTTTTTATTCACCTACCCTGTTTACAAAATAAAAAAATCCCGTCCCCTTGCTAATCTTTTTGTTAATTATCATAAGGGACGAGATTGATAAAATTTCCCGTGGTGCCACCCAAGTTAAGTAAATAATTATCCCTCTTTTAAAACAAAAAATCCCGTCCCCTTGATAATCTTCATTATCATAAAAGGACGAGATAAAATCTCGCGGTACCACCTGGGATTGGATAAATTATTTACCCCACTCATTAGAAGTTTTTAAAGGTAACCAACCTATCTTTATTGAGGCTCTCTTTTCAGTCATCTTTTTTTAAGATACTTTCACCAAATGTATCTTTCTCTTTATAATTTAAGAAATGGCTTACTTTCCTCGTTAAATTATTCTTTTTTGATATTAGAAGTTATAATATATTAAAATTTCACTCTTGTCAAATTTTTTTACAAAAATTTTTTAAATTCTAATCTCTTTGAATTAATACCCCTTTTTAAAGTTCACGGCTCCCTGGCTTGACTACGGGAATCCCTTTTTTACACAAAGGGCATCCTTCAGGCTGGTAACTTTTTATATCCAAAGTTAACAAACTTTTCATCTTTACTCCAAAATCTATTCTTCCTCCGCTTCTGTCAATTAATACCCCTACTCCAACCACTTGTCCGCCTCTTTCTTTTGCAATATCTATAACTTCTCTTACCGAACCCCCAGTAGTAGTTACATCTTCAACCACTAAGACCTTTTCGTCTTTTTTTATCTCAAAACTGCGCCTTAAGGTCATCTTCCCGTTTTCTCTCTCGGTAAAGATTGCCCTAACCCATGGTCCCAATACCTGAGCCATGACATGAGATATAATGATTCCACCAATTGCCGGACCTATGATTACATCAATGTCTTCTCCTCTGAATTTTCTCCCTAATTCGCTGCATAAATTATGCATAAATCCAGGATATTGCATCACTTGGGCACATTGAATATAGGTATCACTATGCACTCCTGAAGTTAATTTAAAATGTCCTTTCTGGATAGCACCTGTTTGTTCAAATTTTTTCATTACTTCTTCTGTTTTGATAATCATATTTTAATTTTCCTCCATTTCTTTTAATATTTCTTTTGCAGCTTCTACCGGATTAGCAGCATTTCTTATCGGCCTTCCTATTACCAGAAAATCAGCCCCTAGTTTCATGGCTTCCCGGGGAGTCATTATCCTTTTCTGGTCATCGGAAGATTTACCTGCAGGACGTATCCCAGGAGTCAAAATTACAAAATCTTCTCCACAAGCTTTTCTTATTTCCTTAATCTCCCAGGAGGAAGCTACTACTCCATCAAGACCGGCAGCTTTAGCTAATTTAGCCAGGTGAACTACCTGTTCTCCTAATCTTTTTTTTATACCTATCTCTTTTTCTAAAATTTCCTGATTTATACTGGTAAGTAAAGTTACTCCTAAAATTAAAGGTTTGCTAATAC
>DASRMF010000066.1:0-2183 GCA_035648055.1 Atribacterota bacterium | reverse complement strand
GCCAGCCCTTTTTCACTTAAGCTCTTAAAAACTTCTAAAATATGCTTCCCGACTTTTGTCTCTAATTTACCAGTAGGCTCATCAGCAACCAGCAACTTGGGATTATTAACCAAAGCGCGAGCGATACCTGTCCGCTGTTTATCCCCACCGGATAAATATTTTACTTGAATTCCTTCTTTACCCTCAAGATCCACTTCTTTTAGTAAATCTAATATGTTTTTAGCAATAATGTCTTTCTTTGCAAAAATTAGAGGTAACTCTATGTTTTCTCTAACGGTTAGGGTTGGAATTAAATAAAAACGTTGAAAGACAAAACCAATATTTTCTCTCCTGATCTTTATTAAATCATTTTCCTTAAGAGAAGTGACATCAGTATCACCAATTTTTAAATTCCCTGATGAAGCATTGTCAAGACAACTAATCAGGTTCATTAAAGTGGTTTTTCCTGAGCCGGAAGGGCCGACAATCGATACAATTTCACTCTCGTTAATCATTAATTCTACTCCGTCAAGAGCTTTAACAATTTCTGACCCTCGATGATAATATTTTTTTAAATTTACTGCTTCCAAAATTATTTTACCTGCCATTTTCCCCTACCAACCTTTCATCCTTTTCTATCTTACCATCGCTCAAATGAATCACTCTATCCGCCGAATAACCTAATCTAATATTGTGAGTAGCGACTATAATGGTTAAACCTTTTTCCCTATTAAGATCTCGAAATAGAGTAAAAAGTTCTTGTGCGTTCTTACTATCCAGGTTTCCTGTTGGCTCATCGGCAATAAGAACCTCAGGATTATTAGCCAAGGCTCTGGCCACCGCTACCCGCTGTAATTCTCCCCCGCTTAATTCATTAGGGAAATGAGTTAACCTATGACTCAATCCTACTCTTTTTAAGAGATCTCTTGGTCTATTATTATTTTTATAATTTCGGGAAAAAATCAGAGGTAGTTGAACATTTTCCAAGGCATTTAAAGATGAAATTAAGAAAAAATCCTCAAAAACAAATCCAATTTTCTCGACTCTGATGCGGCTGAGTTTATCTTCATTTAATCCTGTAGGGTCACATCCTAAAATATTTAATTTACCTGAGGTGAGTCCATCTAAACATCCAACTAGATTCAGGAAAGTAGTCTTTCCTGCTCCCGATGGTCCCATTATGGCGACAAATTCACTTTTTTTTATCTCTATATCTATTTCCTTTAAGGCTATTATTCTTTGAGATACAGAAAAATATTCCTTCTTTAGCTTGCTTGCTTTTACGACCAACTCTCCCATCATTCTCCACTCCTTATTACTTCAATTGGTCTCATTGAAGCTGCCTTTAATGCCGGAAGCAATCCGGAAATTATACCCACAATTATTACTCCCAGGAAAGAATAAGCTAAAAGATCAGGAGTAATTAAGAGCAATTTACCACTCGGGGCATAAGGCATTGCTTTTCTTACCAAAAGTTCTACCAAATTTCCACCAATAATCGCAATAATTGAACCAAAAATACCGCCTAAAGTACAAACAATAAGAGTTTCTATCCAAATGAGTTTAAATATATCTAATTTTGAAGCTCCTATTGCTTTCATAATACCTATTTCCTGTG
Source organism: Atribacterota bacterium (assembly GCA_035648055.1). Classification (GTDB taxonomy): domain Bacteria; phylum Atribacterota; class Phoenicimicrobiia; order Phoenicimicrobiales; family Phoenicimicrobiaceae; genus Sediminicultor. The sequence goes on along the minus strand of DASRMF010000066.1, from coordinate 586 downwards.
TTCGTTCTGAGACGCTCATTAATATAGTATTAATAACCCCAAGGATAGCTACAAATATTGCGATAAAGGCAACAGACATAATCAAAACCTTAGCTGAATTTACCAGATTTAAAATTGTCCCTTTAACCTGACTCATGCTTATTACCTGAATGCTGGCAATCGGATATAACCTATCTTCAAATTCTGAAATCTTCTCAATTTGTTTCAATTTAATTCCTATACCGGTCAATTTGCCTTCTGTATCAAATATTCTTTGCGTTGTTTTTAAAGGTAAAAATACTGTTCCGTCTTCCTGTGAACCTGTCCGGTTAAAAACTCCGACTATGGTAAATGTAATATCTTTTCCGGGTATGGATATTTTATCACCAACGGATTTTTGTTCAGATTCTGCTGCTTCGTATCCTAAAATTGCTTCATTGACATCATTTCCCGAAAACCATTCTCCTTTTACAATTTCTACATTTGGTTTAAGGGGCATATAACTCTCTTCAATGCCAAGGTAGTTGGTAAATCCTCCTTTACCCTCCATTTTTTCCGGGTCATAAGCTAACTGAGCAAGCAATGGGGTAATTTTATCAATATCAGG
>DASRMF010000065.1:0-33706 GCA_035648055.1 Atribacterota bacterium | reverse complement strand
CTAAAGCTTCATTAATTTTTCCTTTTCCTTTTTCTTTTTCTTGAACCATCATAATCCTCCTTATTTTTAATAATGTATAAATACCAGAATACCACGGGCAAGCCCGTGGTATTCTAAGACCATTAAAAACCATTCAAGCTTGGCCTGACCTAAATCATAGCTTTCTTGGAATTGGACATATTATAATAATGCTTTCTCATCAATGCCTATAGCTGAGATAAAGTAACCTCGTGGCCAGAATAGGTTCTCTTCCCAATAGACCTTGGCAAGATACGAAAATTTTTTCCTTATTCTGCTGGCTGATTGTGCTTTTATCTATTTTATCTATCTTACTATATTATAGAAGAAACACCCTGCTTTGTCAACATAATCATATGGATATGATGATGTTGTATGTTATCTTCTATATATAACATAATCCGGGGTGCTTCATAGACCCCTTTCTCTTAAGTAATTACTGAAAATAAACAATGATCTCTCTATCCTGTACCTCAGACCTGCGGCGGTCGCCGCCGCAAGAGGGTCAGCATCTCTTCACGCAGGGCGGTTATCTCGTCCCGAAGCACGGCCAATTGTTTGGTTCCCGCCAACTCCGCCTCATCATGCTCTGCATCACGGCCGATGAAGAAGGTTGCGAGTGTGGCGGTCACGTAACCGAATACGGCGAAAGCATACAGTGCCAAGAAGACACACAACACGCGTCCCTCGACCGTCTGCGGCCAGTACTCAGAGCCCATCGTGGTAAGGAGCATCACGGTCCACCACAGCGCCTCACCGTAGCTTTGCATGCCGCCGGGAGCCACTTTCTCGAAGGCGTACATCCCGGCCGCACCGGTAAACATGACCAGTACCGTAAGGGCAATAACGTAGCCGAAGCCCCGCCGGCTCAGGCTCGCCCCCAGCGCACGCATACTGCGGTTCAGCGAGCTGACGACGCGGAGCAAACTCAAACCCCGCCCCACGCGGGCCAGCCGGAACAGCCGAAATACCCGGAAGATGCGAAAGATACGCAGCGCCGGTACCAGTAGCGAAATGGCCGCCAACCAATTATGCTTTAGGTAAGCGGCCTTGTGCGGAGCCAGGATGAATTCCACCGCGAAGCTGAGAATGAATATCACCCAAATAATCGTGCCAATAATCAGGAACAACTGGCTCTCTCCCCAGATCAACTCCACGATCAACAGCGCCAACCATACGAAGGCCAGGACCAGCATCGGCATTTCCAGCGAGTTCTCCAGGCGCTGGAGCAGCTCGTATCGTTCCTTTTTTAGCGCATCCTCAACAGGAGCTGCCTCATCTTGTTTCTCCCTGTTACAGACATCACTCATCAGACCACCTCCCTTCCAAGCCACCGGAAATCCTGCCGCCTAACAAAAAATGAGTGCGATAACGGAAAAAACAAAGGTTATTTTCCATGACTACTTCTCCCATGATGCCTATTATTTGTCTAGTGATTTATTATTACGTAATTTATAAATTGTTTTTTTTATTTTTTCTTGAATATATTGCTAATTTAGTATTGTTGCATTGTTCTTATATCATATCCTGACTCAAGAAGATGAGTCGCAAAAGAGTATCAGAAGGCATGACAGCTTGCTTGTTTAGTTATTCCAGCATGCCTGATTGCCTGTTTAACTGCCTTCCTGCCTTCTAAATCAATAAATAACTTTCGGACTGTAAAATATAAAACTTCAATAACTTCACTTTTTCTAAAGCCACAGTCAATTTTTAGGCCTTTTTGACCTTTAGTTTTTCATTCACAGATTTACCTAACAGCTTGTAGATTGTTGCAGCTACTGGAACTCCTAATAAAATACCAATAACTCCCATAAATCCTCCTCCGATAATAATTGCCGCAAATACCCACATCTTGGGAAGGCCAATATTACTCCCAATCACTTTGGGATAAATAAAATTGCCTTCAATTTGCTGTAAAATTATAATAAAAATAATAAAGATAACTGCTTTAAAAGCATCAACCAGCAGGATTAACAAAACTCCTATCCCAGCACCTATAAAGGTCCCAACCATTGGGATAAGTGCAGTTGCCCCCACCACAGTTCCGATAGTCAGTGCATAAGGTAAACGTAGAATTAACATACCAATGATAGTTAACAAGCCAAAGATAATCGCCTCTTTAAACTGCCCAAGAAAAAAATTGGTAAATGTCTCATCTGCTGTTTTTATAACCCTTAATAAATAATTTCTTTTATCTTTATTTAGATAGGCATTGATTAATTTGTTGAAATTTGATTTTAGTGTTTCCTTGTGAAATAGAACATAAATAGCAAAAACAATGCCTAATAATAATTGTATTATTTTATTAAACACCATACCTATAAAAGAAACCGGGCCGAAAGCCCAAGAGTTGATTATTCCCAGGCCCATATCGATTGCTTCTTCTCCATTTATATCAATTTGTTCTAACCTCTGTCTTATCATAGGATATCCCTTAGAATGCTCATCTATCCACCGAACCACCTTTTCATATAAATTAGGCAAGTCATCTGAAATTAAATTGATAGATCGAACAATCTCCGGAATGACAAGATAGAGTAAAAAATATAGAACTAAAATAATGGTCAATATGGAAAAAACGATTGCCATTCCCCTGCGTGATTTTATTATTAATTGGTTCTTACTTTCAGGAAAATAGATTTTTCCATATTTGCAAACCAATATATTGAGAATAAAAGCAATCCCGGCACCTATAAATAAAAAGGCAATGATTCCAGATACATATTTAATAAGATTAATAATATAAGTAAAATTTAATACGATTAACAGAACAATACCAATTAGAATTATTTTTTTTGTTGTTAATTGTGTTTTTTCATTATTTGATCCAGGAGACATATTAAATCCTTTATTAAAAATTAATTATATTTTTAAAAATCAGAGAGTCAAACCATACATTCTATTTAAATATTATATTACATTAGTTATATTTATTAAATACTACGTTTATTTTAAAAATCCTTCTTTTTCTGAAAAAATAATTTATAAAAAATAAAAAAGCCCTTCAGCAAATGCCAAAGGGCTAATATTCATCTATCTATAACTGGTCGGGGCGAGAGGACTTGAACCTCCGACCCCCTGAACCCCATTCAGGTGCGCTTCCAAACTGCGCTACGCCCCGACTTTTATATTATACTAAATGATTTTGTTTATAGCAATAAAGTTTTGTTATTTTTTATTGGATTATTAAATTTATAGTTTGATGAATCTTTTTCCTTCGATTTCTTTTATTAGATCTTTTAGTTCGAGGTTTAGTAGGGTTTCGCTGACTTTACCGGCAGACAGTTTACTGGCTGTAATAATTTCATCTATTTGGGCAGGTTCTTTGGTAATTAACCGGTAAATTATTTTTTCTTCTTCGTTTAGAGAAGTATTTTCTTTAACTATTTCTTTTTCGGCTGTTTTTTGGGGAAGAGCTATGTGTATTTCTTCCAAGATATCCTGATAATTGTTTACTAGCTTTGCTCCCTGTTTTATTAAATTGTGCGTACCGTTGGATAACGGAGAGTTTATATTACCCGGAATTGCAAATACTTCCCTGCCCTGGTCGAGTGCGAAATCGGCAGTGATTAAGGCACCGCTCTTTTCAGCTGCCTCCACTACCACCGTTCCCAGACTTAATCCGCTGATAATACGATTCCTGCGGGGGAAGTTTTGTCTTTCCGGCAGAGTAAAAAGAGGAAATTCGCTTAGTAGTGCTCCTGATTCTTGTATCTCTTGAGCTAACCTTCTATTTTCGGGAGGATATATATAATCAACACCGCAACCAAGTACCGCTATGGTTCGCCCATTTACTGAAAGTGCGCCTTTGTGAGCGGCCGTATCTATTCCCCGGGCCATTCCGCTGATTATAGTTAAACTGCTTAAAGCTAAATCTTTGCTTAATTTTTCAGCTACCATCTTTCCATAGTAGGTGGCTTTTCTCGAGCCCACGATAGAGATAGAATTTTTGTCTGCTTCAACGATAGTTCCTTTAAAATATAAAACCGGAGGAGGATAATGAATGGTTTTTAGGTTATCGGGATATTGGGCATCCTCAATGGTTATTACATTGACTTTATGTTTATCTATTAAATCTAGTTCTTGTTCGGGATTGATATTGTTTTTTTCTTCGAAAATCCTGGTGGCTATTTTGGAACTTAAATTTAGTATTTTGGATATTTCTCCTGATTTTGCCTGCCAGGCAGTATCGACTGAACCAAAGTATTCAAGTAATTTGTAAAATCTTTTTGGACCTATGTCCGGTATTTTATTCCAGGCCAGCCAGTATTGTAATGAATTTTTTTTCAAGTGATTCTCCTCCTTGATTCCTTAGGGGCACAATTCATTGTGCCCCTACAAGATAAATCCGATCCTACTAAACGCGATATACGATATACTAATAAGGTCCCTTGCTGACTAAAAGGTTAACCTCTTTGCTGTTTGTTTTTGTATTTCCCGGTTCAGGGGTTTGGGCAATAACTACGTTCTCAGGGACGGAAAAATGATAGGTATAGGTGACTTTGCCTAAAATCAGACCGTATTCTTCGATAAGAGCCGTGGCTTCTTCCAGCTCTTTATTTCTGAGGTCGGGAATGTTTAAGGCAATAACCTCGTTCTCTTTGCTTACTACCACATAAATTTCTCTGTTCTTTTTTACTTTCGCCCCGCTGGCCGGATCCTGGGTGATGATTTTATTTTGAGAGATTCTTTCGTTAAATTCCTCGCCGGAGACATAGATCTTTAGCCCGGCATCATACAATTTTCCCTGAGCAATATTCAATTCATCACCGATTACCGAGGGGACTACGGTATCGGAAACATCAAACATGTTTTGGAATACCAGAAAGGCACAAACTGCACCGGCACCTACTGCAAAAATTATGAAAACCGTGGTAAGAAATGATTTAAAGATAAAACGAAAAATTTTCCCTATCCGTTCCATTTATAACCCTACCCTTTCCTTATCATTTTGGCCATGAAGAATCCATCCAATTCTAAATCTAAATTAGAAAGCCCGGGAAGTATCTGAATAAATTTCCTCTTCTTGTGCTGGGCTGATACATAATCAGCCAATTTTCGCTCTTTTAGAAATTCGCCTGGATCTTCTAATTCAAAATTAGGATGTTCTTCTAAAAATTTTCTTACTATTTCCTCGTTCTCTTCCGGCTCGGTACTGCAGGTAGAATATACTAATTTTCCCCCGATCTTCAGGTAGCAAGAAGTATGGTCCAATATTTCCCCTTGCAGTTTAGTCAACTTTTCAAATCTTTTTGCATTATATTCTTGCCATCTCAGGTCAGGTTTTCTCCTTAAGACCCCCAGTCCGGTACAGGGAACATCTATTAAAACTTTATCTGCTGTCTTCAGATATTTTTCAGCTAATATGGCGCCATTATTCTCCCGGGTCTTTACTATATCAATTCCTAATCTTCGGCAGTTGCTTTTTACCGTTAATAACCTTAACTTATTACTGTCCATTGCCAGTAGACTGCCTTTGTTGGCCATCAACTGGGCAAGATGGGTGGTCTTCCCGCCTGGTGCACTACAGACATCGATTACTGATTCACCGGGTGAGGGCTCCAGTAGATGAGAGACCAATATGGATGCTTCGTCCTGAATCTGGAATAATCCTTCCCGGTAAGCGGGAAACTTGGTTATATTGGAAAGTCCTTTAACATATAGTGCTTCTTCGGTAAAGATACCTTCTCTTGCTTTAATGTTTTCCTTTTCTAAAATCTTTTTTAAATCAGAGCGGGATATTTTTAGAGTATTGGTTCTAATCACTAAAGGGGGTATTTTGTTGTTGGCCTGGCACATTTTAACCGTATCGGCAAAATCAAATCTTTTTAACCAGCGCTCGACTATCTGCAGGGGGTGTGAATAGATGGTGGAAATGTAGAGAGCCATTTCTTTTTCCTTATCCGGCCAGCGAATATTCTCTCTGTTGCGAATAATATTTCTTAAAACACCATTTACAAATTTAGCTATCCCGGGATTCCCGTATTTTTTTGTTAACTGGACTGATTCATTACACACTGCATAATCAGGAACTTTGTCTAAAAACAGAAGCTGATAAACGCCCATTCTTAATATATTTCTAATCAATACTGGGGTCTCAGATAGAGGTTTAGTAGAAAATTGAGATAGAGCCCAGTCTAATTTATTTCGGTTTCTTACCACCCCATAGGTTATCTCGTTGATAAAAGCCGCATCTCTGGTAGAAAATTTATCTTTGTCTAATGATTTGTTTAATAGAATATTAATAAAACCCTGTTTGGAATCAATTTTAACTAAAATAGTTAGTATTGTTTCTCTTGCGGGATCAACTTTTGTTATATTCATAGATTTAATTTATTTTATATTCCCTTCTATCTTCTATTTCTTAACACTATAAGCCGTAACAGTTGAAAGACCGCTACCGAGGCAGCAGCCACGTAGGTTAATGCCGCGGCGCTTAAAACTTTTTTTACCGAATTAATTTCTTCTGTATCCGAAACAATATTTGCCCTAACTAACAGGTTCACCGCTCTCTTGCTGGCATCAAATTCGACCGGTAAAGTGACTAACTGAAACAGGACGGCCAAGGAAAAGGCGATAATGCCGATATCCATCAAGGCGGGGAAACTGAAGATAAAGCCTATTAAAAACAGGGGGATCGCCATGCGGGAGCCGATATTGGTGACCGGTACCAGATTGCTGCGAAGGGAGAGCGGAAAATAATTTTTGGCATCCTGAAGGGCATGACCTACCTCGTGGGCAACAATCCCCTGGGCAGCTATTGATTTACCATAATATATTTCTTCGGAGAGGCCCAGCTTTTTCTGTCTGGGGTCATAGTGGTCAGAAAGGCGGCCTTTTATCGATTCTATCTTAATATTGCTTAAATTATTTCGTAATAATAGTTCCTCGGCTGTTTCCTTCCCGCTTAATCCGCTTTTGGCTAATATTTTTGAATATTTTGAATAAGTTGTTTTAACCTTGTATTGAGCATAAATGGTTAAAATTATGGCTGGTATTAAAATAAATATAGTGCTGTCGAAAAAAAACATAAAAAAACCTCCTAACCTAATATATCTCCTGCTTTAATCTTGTAACCGTTGACGAATTGCTCAGCGGTTAATTCTTTTGAGCCGGCAGGAATCAGCTTCAATATTTTTATAATTCCCTTATCTCCGGTAGAGATTAAAATTGCATCTTTTTCAGTTTTAACTACTCTGCCGGGTTTGGGGGAACTTGAACCTGTGTCTGTTTCACCCTGATAATCATCCAGAAATCTTACCCGGGTAATTTTCAGCTTTCTGCCATGGTAATAGGTAAAAGCACCGGGGTAGGGAATGGTTCCTCTGATTAGATTATAAACCTTTTCTCCTTTATCACTCCAGTCTATTTTACCATCTTCTTTGTTCATCTTTCGGGCAAAGGTCACTAGTTTAATATCCTGGGGAATTCCTTCTATCTTTCCGCTTTTTACTTTTTTTAAAAGTTTAGGGAGGGAATCAGCGCTTAGGGCAGATAGCCTGTAATAAAGTTCCCCGCAGGTCTCATCCGGGAAGATGTCTATCTTCTCCTGAAAGATGATATCTCCGGCATCTACTTTCTCATTCATAAACATAAAAGTTATTCCGGTCTCTTTTTCACCATTTATAATAGCCCGGTTGATAGGTGCAGCCCCCCGATATTTCGGCAGGAAAGAGCCGTGGATATTAATGCATCCCAACTTGGGAACATTTAAGATATGGCGGGAAAGAATCTGGCCATAAGCAACCACCAGAATAATATCCGGGTTAAATTCTTTCAATGTTTTCAGGGATTCCTCATCATTAATATTTTCCGGTTGAAATACTTCCAACCCCTTACTGAGTGCAACTTTTTTAATGGGGGTGGGCAATATTTTCCTACCGCGCCCCTGAGGACGGTCTGGCTGGGTAACTACCATAAGTTTATTTTCTTTACTGTCTGCCAGTTTCTCTAAAACCGACCCGCCAAAATCAGCCGTTCCCATAAAAATAATTTTAAGCATGATTATCCCCTGTCACTTTTTTTCTTTTTTAATTTATTTAGCAACATCTGTCTTTCCATTCTTCCTATTCTGTCAATAAATAAAATCCCGTCTAAATGGTCGATCTCGTGCTGAAGGGCGCGGGCAGTTAAACTCTCTTTGGTAATTTCAATCGAGTCTCCGTTCTCGTTAATCGCCTTTACCGTTACTCTTGACGAACGCTTGACCTTACTGTAGATACCGGGGACACTTAAACATCCCTCTTCTTCTACAACTTCTCCCTCGCTTTTAACAATCATAGGATTTATCAATACTATTAATCCATCTTCTTCTCCGTCAATAATAATAATCCTTTTCGATACCCCCACTTGCGGGGCAGCAAGGCCTACTCCGGAATCAGTATACATGGTTTCAGCCATATCTTTTATAAGATTCAATATTTCCGGGGTAATCTCCTTAAGCGGTAGTGCTTTTCCTCTTAAAACAGGTTCGCCGTATTCTTTAATTTCTAATATTGCCATCTGTTCCTCCAGTTACTTTTAAAGTGATTACGCTGATTAAATCTGTGTAATCTTTATTTTAATCTCTATATCATTCTTACCGGGTCAACATCAATAGTCAATCTATTTCTTTGGTCAAAATGCTTTGATAACATTTTATCATAATTTTTCTTAAATGCCTTGTTAAATTTTTCTAAATCTTTTACTTTTATTAAAAATTGTACTTTGATGTTGTTTCTCGATTTCCATAATACCATATCTACGGCACCCAACAATTTAAATTCCGCTGACTCTTTGTCTTTGCGGAGGGATTCTAAATAACTGATTAGATATTCCGCCCTCTGTTTAACTGCTTCCTTTTCTTCTCCTAAGATCACGATTTTAATAATGTGGGCAAAGGGAGGGTAATCCAGTTCTTTTCGTAATTCAATTTCTTTTTGGTAAAAATAGTTATAATCCTGTTCTTTTAAGGCAACTATACAGTGATCCTCGGGGTTAAAGGTCTGAATAATCACTTCTTTGGGAAAACTTATCTCCCTGAGAGAGGAAATAACTTCGTTAAGCAGCTGAAAGGTCTTTTCCCCTGAACGATAATCCGGCAGATTAAGCAGGGTATCAGCGGAAATAATCCCTATTAAATCAACATTATTAAAATCCACTCCCTTTAACAGCATCTGGGTACCTATCAATATATCGGTATTTCCCTGATTGAATTCTTCCAGGATTTGCCGATAGTCATCATCTTTAATTAACGAATCCCTATCCAAACGCCTTATTTCAGACCGGGTGAACATCTTCCTGATTTCACTCTCTAATTTTTGGGTTCCCATCCCCAGGGGGCGAATCTCTTTACTGCCGCATTTAGCACAAACATTCGTTACTTTTACCCTTTTTCCGCAATTATGGCAAATCAGCTGAGCCCTTTTTTGAACATCTAAATGATAAGAAAGGGAAGTATTACAATTGGGGCATTTAGGTATATGTCCACACTGGCTGCAAATCATAAAACTCGAGAAACCCCTCTTATTTAAAAAAAGTACGACCTGCCTTTTGTTCTTTAAACTTCTGGAAATGGCTTGCTGAAGTTTGTAGCTTATTATCTTTTTTTTGGACTTTTCCCGGGTCATATCTATTATAGTTTTTTTTAATAGATTTTCTCTTTCCTCTCCGGTGGTAAACTCCGCCTCCAGAAAATTATTTTCCCGAACATTCCAGTAAGATTCCATCGACGGTGTTTCACTGCTCAAAATCAGGGGGATGTTCTCCAATTCTGCTCGCTTTAGAGCTACTTCGCGGGCATTATAGCGGGGAGACCTTTCTTCTTTATACAGACTGCTATATTCCCGCTCCACGATAATCAATCCCAATCTGTCAAAGGGGACGAATATGGATGACCTCATTCCCAGGGCTATGTTTACCTGAGAATTTCTTATTTTAATCCATTTTTGATATTTGGCTTTCTGGTCTACCTTTTCATCAAAAACTACCATATTGTCCTTAAATTCTTTTTCCAGCAGACCGACCAATCCCGATAGTTGCGATTCGGTAGGAGCTAATATAATGACCTGTCTCCCCTCTTTTAGGGTCTTTCGGATACAACTTAAATAGATTTTCATCCTGCTCTTAAAATCGTTTCCACGAATTAGAATCGTCTGGAATTTTTTGTTATTTATAATGTTTTCTATATCTTTTAAGGAGGGTATTTCTTTTATTTCTTCTGGGGAAAATATAATTTCATTATCTGAGAATTTATCATCTTCGGGCAACCGAAGGTTTTTTTGGGACGAAATATCCTCTATATCAAATTTTTTAAGCCAGGCCTTTCGGGTTTTAGGAATAACATAATTTAAGGTCTTTTCCCAGGAGCAGAGATAATAATTTGAAATCCATTGGGTTAAGCTAATTATCCGGGGAGTAAGGAGAGGTTTTTTGTCGGTTACTTGCAAGATATCTTTTAAGTTTTTAACATCCGATTTCGCTAAAAATCCCACTACGCATCCTGTAGTCACTTTTCCTCTAAAAGGCATGGTCACTCTCGAGCCGAGGGATATCCGGTCTTTTAAATCCTGAGGAATACGGTAGTGAAATATTTTATCAAAATTATATTCCAAGATTACTATTTCGGCATATTTCTTTTCGCTATGCATATTAATAAACTCATTAATCTCATTATTCACTTTATTTTTATAATTTCATCTAAGATTTTCTCGGCCATATCGATTTTAAGCATCAGGGGTAATTCCCGGGCTATCCCTTTGCTGTTTATCAGACTGGCTCTATTTCTATCTGAGCCAAATCCTGCTTCTTTTGCCGAGATATCATTAGCGATAATCAGGTCTAATCTTTTTTCCTTCAATTTTTTAAGGGCATTGGCTTCCAAATTTTCCGTTTCCGCGGCGAATCCGACCAATATTTTATCACCTTTTTTCTTTCCTAATTCATAGAGAATATCGGGATTTCTTTCCAACTCGATAAGCGGTTTTTCATTCTTCTCTTTTTTTAACTTTCCGGCAAATGCTTTTCTGGAACGAAAATCGGCCACTGCGGCAGCAGAAATTATTATGTCCGCCTCTGGGAAACATTCGAAAACTGCTTTTTTCATCTCTTCTGCGGATTCGATTGAAACTGTGGTGACCCCCTTGGGAGCGGGTAAACAGGTTGGTCCGGTTATCAGAATAACCCTTGCCCCTCTGGCCCGGGCAATCTTTGCCAGAGCGAATCCCATCTTACCCGAAGAATAGTTAGAAATAAATCTTACTTTATCAATAGGTTCTCTGGTGCAGGAAGCAGTAACCAATACCGTCTTGCCCTGGTAATCATTTTTAAAGGTTAGGGCGTACTCAATTGTATCTACTATATCTTCGATATTTGCTAATCTTCCCTCTCCCGTTTCGCCGCAAGCTAATCGGCCATATTCTGAATCTATAAACTCATACCCTAAGCTGGTCAATTTTTCTACATTCTGTTTATACAGAGGGTTAGAAATCATATTCTTATTCATTGCCGGGGCAAATAAGACCTTCGCTTTAAAAGCCATCACTGTGGTAGTTAAGATATCATCGGCGATACCGTTGGCAATTTTACCAATAATATTTGCCGTAGCGGGGGCAATCAATATCAGGTCAGCCCATTCGGCAAGAGAGATATGTTTTACTACCATTTTATCGTTTGCAGAAAACAGATTATCTATTACCGGATTCCCGGAAAGAGTAGAAAAAGTTAACGGCTGAATAAATTTTGTGGCAGATTCAGTTATAATTACAAAAACCTCTGCCCCTTTTTTTTTCAATAAACTCACTATCTCCGCCGCCTTATAGGCAGCTATGCTTCCGGTAACTCCCAGGAGTATTTTCTTTCCTTTTAACACTTTCTTTACCTCTTTATACAGTATCGAGTATCGCGTGTCGTAAAATACAGTAATAAGTAATGAGTAATAAGATTAAATTTCAGAAATTTTAAAAACAGATTAATTATTACAGGCCATATATTACACAACTTACTGGTAAACTTGCTAACTAGAAACTATACGCTAATTCTAAGCTAACCAATAATTATTATGCGGGACGCCTATCAATTAGCCTTTAGATTTTTTAGGTTTTTTAACCTTACCAGATACATCTTTAGATTTTACAGGTTTTTCAACTTTATCAGATAAGTTTTCAGGTTTTGCAGATTCCTCTATTTTCGCGGAATCCTCTTCTTCTTTAAATACATCTTCGGACTTTAGAGATTCTTTTTTCTTTTTAACGAATACTTTCCCTGCTTTTATCTCCTCTAAGGCAATCATTATAGGCTTCCTATATTTGGTTACTATTAAAGGTTTAGCTCCTCTTTCTAACTCCTTTGCTCTTTTTGCTACCATTACTGATAATAAGTATTTATTATTCTCCATATTATTTCTCATCCTTCCTCTTGTTAAAAATATAATATTTTACAATTTTACAACCAAAAATTATTTTTATAATTTGCTATTTTACATCTTTCGGCAATTATTATAGACTCTATTTTTTTTAGAGCGGTTTTTATATTATCATTCACTACCAGATAATTATAATTTTTTTTATATTTTATTTCAACGCGGGCATCTTTTAATCTTTTTTCCAGTGCCTTTTCACCCTCAGTATTTCTTTTTCGCAATCTATCCTCTAAATCCTTCCAGGTTGGAGGAGCTATAAAAATAAAAACCCCATCAGGAAACTTCTCCTTTACCTGCATGGCACCTTGAACATCTAATTCCAACAGGACATCTCTCTCTTTTTGAAGTTCTTCTATTAAAAATTTTATAGGCGTACCCTTATAATCTCCATGGACAATAGCCCATTCTACAAATCTATTTTCTTTTATCCTTTTTTTGAATTCATCCTCTGTTACAAAATAATAATCCTTGCCTTCTATTTCGCCCTTTCGGGGAGGGCGGGTATTCACCGATACAGAATATTTTAAATCAGGAAAAGCATTAAACACCTTTTCCCTTAAAGTGCCTTTACCTACACCTGATGGGCCGGATATAACAAACAGCAAACCCCTACTTGAATGCGTATCGCGTATCGCGTATCGCGTATCGCGCTCAGAGATAAAAGATGGTAAGTTCTTACTGTTATCAATCATAATTATAATTTCCTATTTTTTAATATCATTCTTTAATTTAAAATCCTGTGCTGTGGTAATATTAAATCTTTGAGCGATGGTTTCCGGTTGAATGGAAGATAAAATTACATGATTACTGTCAGTAATTATTATAGCTCTTGTTCTCCTCCCATAGGTAGCATCAATCAATTTTTTCTCTGCCCTTGCTTCCTCTTTTAACCTTTTCAGCGGTGCGGAATCCGGACTTAAAATAGTTATAACTCTGGCAGAATTCATATAATTCCCAAAACCTATATTCACTAAATCATTTAACATATTCTGTCCTCTATCATTCTATATTTCTGGCTTGTTCTCTAATCTTTTCCAATTCACTCTTTACCAAAACGACCAAGGAAGTTACCTCTATATTATTAGTCTTTGACCCGATGGTATTTACCTCCCGATTTATCTCCTGGGTTAAGAAATCCATCTTTCTTCCTACGGATTCCACAGAATTCAGCAGATCATCGAATTGGATAATGTGACTTTTTAACCTGGTAATTTCTTCGGTGATATCCGTTTTTTCGGCAAATATCGCCGCCTCTAATTCGATTCTTCCCTCATCAACATTCAGACCATTAGTCAAATCCTTTATTTTGCGTAAGAATTTATCTTTATATTCGAGCGGTGACGATTTTGAATATTTCTCAATTTTATCTATTAACTTTTGTATTTTCTTGACTCTTTTTCGGATATCGGCAACAAGAACCTTACCTTCTCTTTCCCTCATTTTCAGCAAAGAATCTAAGGCGAAATTCGTGGCTTTTTCTACCAGGGGCCATATCCTGGCACTCTCCTCTTCTTTTACTATTTTAAATATATCTTTGAACTTAAGCATAGAATCTATGCTTATTTCGTCTTTTAACTTATACTTCTTTTTTAAGGTCTTTAGATTTTTATAACAGGAATCGGCTACGTCTTCATTTAATATTATCTTCTCTTCGGTTAGGCCATTGTTTTCAACTTTTACTAAAATATTAACCTTTCCCCTTGAGATCCTGTTTTTTATTAACTTTTCTATCTTTTGTTCAATTTCCAATGACTGAAAGTTATTTTTTGTATTTATGTCACAGTATTTATTGTTTAAGCTTTTTATCTCTACCAGACATTCTCCGTCTTCTGCTTTAACCGTTCCCACACCGTAACCGGTCATGCTTTTAATCAATTTTATTTCCCCTTATGTTTGTTAAATTTTATAAATTATAAATTTCATATTAATTTTATGGTAATAGCTGCTGCTTGTCAAATAATTTCGTAAGAATCAATTCACCAATTTAATTAATCGTTAGTATATCATATCGTGCCCCTACAATTGTCAAACTCGATACTAATATCAGTAGAATCTGTCATTTATTTTCTTGATTATATCTCTATAATAGATTATATTAAAGTTAAATATATCAACAAGGAGATTATTAATATGTCCCTGGACAGCATCGCTTTGGAAGCAATGAGAAAGGAACTCCTGGAAAAATTTAAAAAGGGAAAGATAATAAGTCTAATTCAGACTAAAAAATATAAAATTATTATTGAAGTAAAACCTGATAAGCTTTTTACCTTAAATAACACAAATAAAAAAGGCGAAACCTTTTATATCCATATTTCCATTGACCCATCGCTTCCGGAAATTTACTTTACCGAATTAGAAAATAAACAAAAGACTATCAATTCCCCTTTTTTAGCTTTTCTACAAAATCAGCTAAAGGGAGGGGAAATATTAGATATCGAACACTCCAATTTTGACCGTATTTTACATTTCATTATCAAACCTTACCAAAAATTTGGCGAATTGCAAAACAAAATATTGGTAGTGGAATTTATGGGTAAACACGGTAATATGATTCTTCTTAAAGAAGATAAAACCATAGAAACCAGTATAAAATTAATAGATTCCAATATCAGCAGATACCGGGAGATTATGCCCGGAAAGCTCTATATCTCCCCTCCTTCGCAAAACAAATTGAATCCTTTAAAAATTAGTCGGGAAGATTTCCTTAATATTTTTACCCTACCTGCAAAGAATAAAGATTTAAGCTTATGGAAGCTGATACAGGACAGTTTTATAGGTATAAGCCCTCAGAGCGCAAAAGAAGTAGTTCTTCAGGCAAATTTATCCCCGGAGATGAATGCATCTAAGGCATCCGCGGAAGATTTAGAAATGCTCTGGATTTCTTTTAATAAAATTATAACTAATATTAGAAATTATAATTTTCACCCCATTCTCTTTTTAGATCCTCTGTCTAAACAGATAAAAGCCTGGTCTATAATCGATTCAGTTCAGTTTCCCAAATACCATAAGCAAACTTTTACTAATGCGAATTCCTGCCTGGAATCCCTATTTACCGAGCTGGAAAAAGAACGGGAAATTCTATCTATTCAAAATAAGTTAGACCAGATAATCAAAAAAAATATAGTTAAAATAACCAATAAGATAAAAGACTACCAAAAAAAACTGGAAGAAGTGAAAAATTGTGAAAACTATAAGATAAGTGGTGAACTGATAAAGGGGAATCTTTCTAAGATTAAAAGAGGAGACAAAGAAATTATTGCCATAAACTACTATTCCCCCCAGCAGGAAAACATAACCATCCCGCTAAACGATAAATTAACCCCTTTAGAGAATGCCCGGTTATATTTTAAAAAATACCGGAAAACCAAAGATAGTTTTCAGATTATTTCAGAACAATTAAAGAATAACCAGCTAAAGTTTGACCAACTATTTGAACTTCAGAAACTATACAGTCAAAATAGCAACTCACTTTCTAATCTGTATAAAATTTATAATAACTTAACTAAATTAGGATGGGCAAAGAAAGCTGCTGCCCCTCTTAAAAAAGTAAAAAAAGGAACGAATAGATTAAAGCCGGCTAAATATATCTCCAAAGATGGATGGGAAATCTATGTAGGGAAAAACAATCTGGCAAATGATTTTTTAACCTTTAATTTGGCTTCCGGCAATGACACCTGGCTTCATGCAAAAAATATTCATGGTTCTCATATTATCATTAAAAATAAAGGGAGTAAACAATCTATTCCGCTTGACACCTTGATTCAGGCTGCAAATTTAGCTGCTTATTTTAGTAAAGCTAAAAAAGATAATAAAGTATTGGTCGGTTATACTTTCAAAAAATACGTAAAAAAACCTAAAAACGCTAAGCCGGGAATGGTTATTTATTCTCAAGAAAAGAGTCTTTGGGTAAAAATAGATCCGGAAGCAATCAAGAGCATGGAGAAGGTCTCTCAAAAATAACTCTGATATTTTTCTATTTTCCACCCTCTTCTAAATAATCAATTATCTTCTGCATGTCTTGAGGTAAAGGGGTAGAAAATTCCATATATTTTTTGGTTGAGGGGTGCACAAAACCTAAAATATGAGAATGTAAGGCCTGCCTGCTGATATTTAATCCTTGCTTTTTATGGCCGTATAGCTGGTCACCAACGATGGGATGGCCGATAAAAGCCATATGTACTCTTATCTGATGAGTCCTACCCGTACGAAGAGTTGCTTCGACCAGAGTATAGCCGGAAAATCTTTTTAACACCTTGAAATGGGTTATTGCTTCCCTGCTTTTTCCTTCCACTGTCACTGCCATTTTTTTTCTGTTCTTTAAACTCCTGCCGATAGGTGCGTTGATAATTCCGGAATCATCTTTCATATTACCGATGACCAGGGCGAGATATTTTTTAGTTACCTGATGTTCCTTTATCTTTCTTGACAAGTCAAGATGTGCAAAATCATTTTTTGCCACTACCATCAGACCGGAGGTATTTTTATCCAGGCGGTGCACAATACCCGGCCTGATTACTCCGCCTATCCCCGATAAGGAATCCCGGCAATGATAAAGCAGGGCATTCACCAGAGTACCGGAACGTATCTTCCCTGCAGGGTGAACGATCATATTGATTGGTTTATTAATAACCACCAGGTATTCATCTTCATAAATTATATCTAAGGGGATTGCCTCAGCCTCAATCTCTAATTCCTTGTTTTCCACTATAGCTAAATCTATCCTATCCCCTTTTTTCAAGATATAACTTGGTTTAACCGGATTGTTATTTACTCTTATTTTATCTTGGGTGATTAAATTTCTGATTTGGGATCTGGAAGGGTATATTTCTTTCTGGGTTAAATAGAGATCGATTCTGATTTTTTCTTCGTCTGCGAATATTAAACTTTTTTCTTTTTCTATCATAAATAAAATCCTAATTTAATAAGTTAGTTAGTTAGCTGGTTAGCTGGTTAATTGGTTATCTGGTTTAAGAAAATAGAATTCAGGACTAGTTATGCTTTTTTACTTTTTTTCTTTAAAATATTCATAAAAACCAATGAAACCAATACAACTACTATTAAAATAGTCTGGGTAATGGTTAACAAATTAAATAATTTGTAATTAGTTTCATAAAATCTGAAAAATTCCACGGTAAAGCGGGAAATTGAATATAATATAAAAAAGCTTAACATAAGAAACCCGTCATACTTCTTATATTTTTTCATCCAGTGAAGAATAAAAAATATTAAAAAGCCATATAAAGAAATATAAAGTTGAGTAGGAATTACCGGGAGAGTACAAGAGCTTCCAGAGGCAATCAATCCATCATTTAATTGCTGTAAATACACCGGTGGCATATGTAAAGAAGGAAATTTAATACCGTAATTTTCTGAAACTATACCATAACAACAGCCATTTAAAAAACAACCTATCCTCCCTATCCCTATTCCGATAGCAATGGAGGGAGCGGCAATATCCGCATATTTCCAGAATGAAATCTTAGTTCTTTTGACATACAGCCAGCACAGGAAATAAGCTACTAAAAATCCTCCTAAAAAGCTTAATCCACCCTGCCTGAAATATAATATTTTGATAGGATTTTTTAAATAATAATCGAGATATTGTAAAACATATGCCAATCTACCCCCTATCAAGGCACCTAAAATGACATATAGGCTTAAATCTAAAATTCTTTCCGGGTCTTCTCCGCTTTTTTTTGCTTCTCTCATAGCAAAAAGAATAGCTACCACAAGAGCTAAAGCAATCATCAATCCGTAAGAATAAATAGAAAACGAACCAATAGTAAATAAAATTCTATACATTAAAATTTACTCCTTATCTTCTTCGTTATATTTTTCCCCTTCTTCTCTTTCTCCCTCACCTTCCTTTTCCGGGGCACGGAACAAAACATGAATCAATAATATCAACATTCCGCACACTATCGCCGAATCGGCAAAATTAAAAACCGGCCAGATTCTAAAATCTATAAAATCTATTACCCTGCCATCAATTCTCACCCGGTCAATAAGATTACCCACTGCGCCACCCAAAACAAGTGTTAAAGGGATATAAACAAAAGGATCTTTTTTAAAAATTATTTTTTTATAAATTAAAATCAATAAAATTATTGAAATCAACACCGCTATCACAAAAAACGATTTATTATATTCAAAAAGACCAAAGGAGGTTCGGGGATTTTCTATATAGGTTATATGAAATATTCCCTTAATTACCGGTATGGATTCCCCGATCTTCATTTTATATTGAATGAAAAGTTTACTCGCCTGATCAAATAATATCACAAATATTGTAAAACCGATATATCCCATAGTACTTCCTTTTACTCCTCAAAATTATTATGCATTACTTTAGCACATTTTTCACAAATCGTCGGATATTTTTGGTCTTCTCCCACTGTCTCACTGTAACACCAGCATCTTTCACATTTTTCTCCCGGTACTCTGGTTATCAGCACTTTAATATCTGGAAATTCAATACACGTATAGGCGTCAGAAGAAATACCTTTTTCCCCTTTCCCGTAAAATATATCTGTTTTAGAAACAATAAATATGGTTTCCAACTGTTCATTAAAGGACATCAGGTAATCGTAAACTTCTTTATTTTCAGTATAAATATTTACCTGTGCCTCTAAAGAATTACCGATAAAGCCTTCCCCTCTTTTTATTTCCAGGGCTTTTAAAACATCTTTTCTGATCTTTAGTATGTTCTCCCATTTTTTTACTAAACCTTCATCAATCTTATTTTCATTTACTTCCGGCCAGGGAGCGAGAAAAACGCTTTCTTCACCTTTTTTAATTTCTCTTAGATACTGCCATATTTCCTCTGCGGTAAAACTTAATACCGGTGCAATCAGTTTAACCAAATCAATTATTATCTGATACAATACTGTTTGAGCTGCCCGGCGCTCTTCGGAATCAGCAAAAGCAGTGTAAAGCCTATCTTTAATTATATCCAGATAAAATGAACTCAAATCGATAGCACAGAAGTTATGAATTTCATGATAAAGGGAATGAAATTCAAATTTATCATAATTTTCATTTACTCTTTTCAATAAACTTTGAAAATTATTCAAGACTACTCTATCTAATTCGTTAAGTTTATCATAAGAAACTGTATCTTTATCAGGATCAAAATCGGATAAATTTCCCAGGATAAACCGGGCGGTATTTCTAACCCTGCGGTATATTTCCACTAATTGATCTAATATCTTGGAAGAGATCCTAATATCTGTTCGGTAATCAGAAGAGGCCACCCATAATCTTAATATATCTGCTCCATATTTTTCAATAATTTCCTGAGGGGCAATGACATTGCCTACGGATTTGGACATTTTTTTACCTTTTTCATCAACAATAAAACCATGGGTTAAAACAGTTTTGTAAGGTGCCTTTTCAAAAGCAGCCACCGAAGTCAGCAGTGAAGTTTGGAACCAACCTCTATGCTGGTCAGTTCCCTCTAAATACATTTCTGCCGGCCAATGAAGTTCATCTCTCGTCTTAAGCACTGCCGCATGGCTGCATCCTGAATCAAACCATACATCCATTATATCTTTCTCTTTTTCAAAAACTTTACCCTGGCAGTGGGGACACTGGTAATCTTTGGGTAAAATTTCTTGAGCAGACATTGCAAACCAGGAATTTGACCCTTTTTCCAGGAACATTTTTTTAACTGAATTTATGGTTTCTTCATTTACTATAATTTCTCCGCATCCTTTGCAATAGAAAACAGGAATGGGTACACCCCACACTCTTTGGCGGGAAATACACCAGTCGGTTCTGTTCTCCACCATACCGTATATCTTTTCCTTACCCCAGTCAGGAACAAATTGAACTTTTTCTATTTCGGATAAGACTAAATCACGAAAAGCTTCAATATTAACAAACCATTGCTTGGTAGCTCTAAATACTACCGGTTTTTTACAACGCCAGCAATGAGGATAAGAATGCGTTATTTTACTAACCTTCATTAAAGTTCCATTCTTGGTTAATTCTTCTATTACAGCAATATTCCCTTCTTCGTAAGTCAATCCCTTAAACTTACCGCCTTCCTGGTTAAATCTCCCCTGGCTATCAAGAGTAGTAAATATAGGAATCTTATATTTTACTCCTATCTCATAATCCTCTTGTCCATGTCCGGGAGCAGTATGGACACAACCAGTCCCTTCATCCAATAAAACATGGCCTCCCAGTATAATAAGTGAATCTCGGTCAAAAATAGGGTGTTTACATTTCATGCCCTCAAATAATTTACCTTTTGCCTCTCCGATAATTTTATAATCAACAATCCCAATTTCTTTCATTACATTTTCTATTAAGGCAGAAGCTAATAAAAGGTTACCTTTTTTAGTTTCTACCAGACTATATTCAATCTCAGGATTTAAAGCAACAGCCATGTTACCAGGGATAGTCCAGGGAGTAGTAGTCCAAATAAGTATGTAAGTTTCCTCTTCTTTGTATTCAGGGAATATTTTTTTCAAACTATCTTTCACTAAAAATTTAACGTAGATAGAAGAAGATTCTTTGTCGTGATATTCTATCTCTGCGGCTGCCAAGGCTGTTTCACAATTAGCACACCAGTATACCGGTTTTAATCCTTTGTAAATATACCCTTTTAAAAACATTTTTTTAAATATTTCTATCTGTTCTGCCTCATAAGCAGGTTTAAGGGTCAAATAAGGGTTATCCCATTCTGCCATTACTCCTAATCGCTTAAATTCTTCTCTTTGCACATTGATAAAATGCCAGGCATATTGGTTGCATTTTTCCCTTAATTCAACCGGATCTACCTCGCTTAAGCCAACTTTCATATCTTTGGTAACCTGAAATTCTATCGGCAAACCATGGGTATCCCACCCCGGGACATAGCGGGCATCATATCCTTTCATCGATTTATATTTAGGAATTATATCTTTTAATATCTTATTATAGGCGGTGCCGATATGTATATTGCCATTTGCATAGGGAGGTCCGTCGTGCAAGATATATTTTTCCAAACCTTTCTTTTCTTCACATACTTTTTCATAAATTTTTTCTTCTCGCCAAAACTCTAACAGTTTAGGTTCTTCCTTGGCCAAGTTTGCTTTCATCTTAAATTTTGTTTTTGGTAAATTTAAAGTATCTTTGTATTCCATTTGAATCTCTCCTCATGCTTTATGTTTTTCTAATAATATAAGATAATATAACAAAAACCTCTTGCCTCATAAAAGGACAAGAGGTTTAAAATTCTCGTGGTACCACCCAATTTTTATCATTATCTCACGATAATGAACTTATAGATTAAATAGATTTAAATAAATAAATTTATTCATTCCGTTTTTAACGATATTCACCGTTCCAATCTACTTTTGAACTAATTTCGATTAGAAATATCGAGACGATTTTCGATAGAAAAAATTTACAGGCTTTCACTAACCCTGCTCGCTGTTAAACTGTATCTATCTACTCTTCCTCAAATCAGATAAATAACTATTCTATTTTTAATATTCGTAATAATAGCATATTAAATCGGTTTATGTCAATGTTCTAAAAAGAAAGTAGCGAGTATATAGTATTGAGTATCGAGTTGGAAATTAGTTAACTGGTTAGCAAAATAAGTCTCTTGCTTAATAAAAGAAGATTTGGATTTCTTATCCCCTCTCCCCTCGGAGGGAGAGGGGGAATTTTCAACTAATTTTTTCTATTTTTTCTAAAAATTCTTTTTGGCTGATATCGTAAATTTTAATAAGTTTATTTTTGCTGGTTTGCCCCGAAATTATTTCAATTTTTGATTTCGCTACATCAAAATATTTAGCCAAGTAAGTAATACATTTTTTATTGGCTTTTCCTTCGACCGGCGGGGCAGTAATAGCAATCTTCAAAGCATTATTATACACTCCAACAATTTTATTCTTAGATGAACCGGGAACAATTTTAATTTTTATTACGATATCATTACCCACGATCTTAAGACAATCATTGATACTGCTGCTCATTTTCCGTTTCTTCAACTTTATAATCTTTTTTTACGGCGAATCCTTCTAATTCGCCCATTTTTTCTTCAGAAACTCTTTTGTCTACTTTCTCTTCGGAAACTTCTTTCCTTACCTTTTCTTTGGAAGTTTCTTCTTCTTTAATATCGTAATTTCCTTCTTCCTCAAATTCCTCATTTTCTAACATTTTTAAGTATAAATTCAACATTGATTTAAATTTTTCTTTAAATATAAATTTATATCTTCGCAGATTATCGATTTCATTTTTTGCCAGTTCTTCTCTTTGTAAGATCTGTTGTTTTAACGTATTAGCGTCCATCTCTGCTTTTTCTATGATTATTTTTGCTTCACTTTCTACCCTGCCCTTCATTTCTTCGGCAGATTTTTGGGCATTTAGTAAAGCACTCCTCAAACTTTCTTCAATCTCGCTAAACTCTTTTAATTTTTCTTGCATCCTTTCTATTTCTTCATTAAGTCTTACGTTTTCATTGATCAATTCTTCGTAGTCTTTCACTATCTTGTCTAAGAAATCATCTACTTCTTCTTCGTTGTAACCCCTGAATGATCTGGAAAATTCTTGTTGTTCAATATCCATTGGTGTAATTCTCATTCAAATATCCTCCCTAATTTAATATTTTAATTAATTTTTTTATAAACATTAAAAAGCTATACTAAAAAGTATATTAATTATTGCTCTCTGAAGCAGATTTAGTAAAAAAAAGACAATTATCGGAGAAAGATCTAAACCAATACCTCCTAAAGGCAATATAATCCTGAAGTGTGCTAAAATAGGTTCGGTAACCCTATAAATAAATTGCACTACAGGATTATGAGGGTCTATAGGTATCCAGGTTAAAAATATCCTTGCTAAAATTAAATAACTGTAAAGTCTGAAAACTGTGTTAATTATTTGAATCAGTAAGAACATAGATAATATTTTCCTTCCGCTTTTATTAATTTATCTTTTTTATTCAAATTAATGGTTAATGAAATCCGAATATTCCTCTACCGATTCTAACCATATTAGCGCCTTCTTCAATAGCTATCTCAAAATCTTCAGTCATACCCATGGAAAGACAGTCCATTTTAACATTTTCTATGTTTTTACTCTTTATTTCTTTAGCTAACTCCCGGAGTTGCCTGAAATATAGCCGAACTTCTTCTTTATCTTCTACTATTGGGGCAATAGTCATTAAGCCTCTGACCCTTATCCTGGAAAATTCAGAAATTTCTTTTAGAAAAGACTTTACTTCTTCCGGTTTAATCCCATATTTAGTTTCCTCCCCGGAAACATTCACCTCAACTAAAACATCCATTATCTTCCCAAATTGCTTCGAGCGCTTATCTATTTCTTGGGCTAATTTTATACTATCTACAGAGTGAATACAATTAAATATTTCTACAGCGTATTTTGCCTTATTAGTCTGCAGGTGTCCTATTAGATGCCACTCTATATCGGCAGTCAAAATATGATATTTTTCTTTAGCATCCTGAACCCTGTTTTCACCAATTATTTTTACCCCCGCATTTATAGCCTCTTCTATTTGCTCTGTAGTAGCAGTTTTAGTTACCGCTACTAATTTTATTTCTTCAGGGTTTCTATTCGCCTTTAAGGCTGCTTTTTTTATTTTTTCGTTTATTATTTCTAAATTATTTTTGATTGTTTGCAAAAGTTATAACCTTTTTGGTTTATTGTTTTTTAATTATTCAAAAAATATAAACAATTATTCAATTAATTTTAGAGTTTTATGTTCTATTCTTCTTTACCGCTTTTAAAATAATCCTTTATTCTTTCTCCATTGGCAATATATACTACTCTTTCTGCTAAATTTGTAGCATGGTCGGCAATCCGTTCAATGCTATTAGAAACGAAGATTAAATGAATCGCCCTGCTGATAGTACGGGGGTCTTCCATCATAAAAGTTAAAAGTTCACGTAATATTTGTTTATCTAAATCATCAACCGTATTGTCTCTTGCCCATACTTCCTTGGCTAATTCTACATCTCCGTTGAAATAGGCATTTAAGCCATCTTTCAACATATTTTGGGCAATTTCAGCCATACGAGGAATGTCTATTAAGGGTTTTACCATTGATTTGGTAGATAGATATTGGCTGGCTTTAGCTATATCCACGGCATGATCGGCTACTCTTTCTAAATCAGATACAGTCTTGTAACCACAGCCGATAATTCTTAAATTTTTGGCAATGGGGTGACGTAGAGCAATCATTTGCAGACATTGTTCTTCGATATCTAATTCCATTTTATCAATTATATTATCGTTCTCAATTACCTTTGCCGCTAAATCCAAATCCTGCTCAACTAAAGATTTTATAGACATACTAATTGCTTCTTCCACTAAATTTGCCATTTTTACTAAACTTTCCTTTAAGCCCGGGAGTTCGTTATCAAAAAATAACTTATTTTCCTTTTTAATCATAATTCACTTTATCCTTTACATTTTATTCGAAACCACTTAGTATCCAGGAGTCAGAATTCAGTATTCAGAATATTCTGGCTCCTGGCTTTTGTCTTCTGAATTCTGTATTTTCACGCGATACGCGATACTCGATACTCGATACGATATTTAGCTTATGCTTAATATATCAAAAATAACAACATTTTTCAATAATTTTATATTCCTGTCGCGTATTGCATGGAGAAAAAGAAACTGGAGATAGAAAAAAAGACGGGGCGGATAAATCCGCCCCCTACAGGAAATTAAAACCGATAACTAAAAACTGTTAACTGAAAACTTGTTTTTAAAACTAACGACTATCCAATAACGACTAAATTACTTTCTCTTCTTAAGGGCTGCGCCTCCCAGGTAGGCCTCCTGGACTTTTTGATTGCTCTTTAAATCGGAAGCTAACCCGTTAATAGTAATATTTCCGGTTTCCAGCACATATCCCCTGTCAGCAATACTTAATGCTTTACGGGCATTTTGTTCTACTAATAATATCGATATACCCTGATCGTTAATTTCACGAATAATTTTGAAAATTTGTTTTACTAATAAAGGAGCCAAACCGAGAGAAGGTTCATCTAGAAGTAAGATACGGGGAGTGCTCATTAAACCTCTTCCCATTGCCAACATTTGCTGTTCCCCGCCTGATAATGTTCCGGATAATTGGTTACGCCGCGCTTTAAGAATGGGAAATAAACCATAAACCCTTTCCATAGATTCTTTAATCTTCTTTTTGTCTTTTCTTCGAGTATATGCACCCAAATTAAGGTTTTCATCGACCGTAAGAGTTGCAAATACTTTTCGACCCTCCGGTACGTGCGAAATACCTCCCATAACTATTTTGAATGCCTTAACATTATTAAGTTCTTGGTCATCTAACTTAATCTTTCCGCTGCGAATGGGTAATAACCCGGAGATAGCCCTTAGAAGAGTACTTTTCCCTGCACCATTTGCCCCTAATACGGTAACTATCTCACCTTCATTAACTGTAAGAGAAATTCCTTTAAGAGCTTCGATAGAACCATAATATATTTTTAAATCTTCAACTTTCAACAATGTAGTCATATCCTATTCCTCCTCTTCTTCGTCTTTGCCTAAGTAAGCTTCAATTACTTGAGGATTACTATATACATCTTCGGGCAAACCCTCAGCAATTTTTTTACCTTCATCCATTACTGTAACCCAATGGGAAATTCCCATTACTACATTCATATCATGCTCGATAAGCAAAATGGTTAAATCTTCCTTTAATAAGGATTTTAAAAATATTATCAGGTCTTCCGATTCTTTATCGTTCAAGCCGCTGCTCGGTTCATCCAAAATTAATAAATCAGGATTAGAGGCTAAAGCCCGGCCTATTTCTAACATTCTCTGGTTACCATAAGCAATGTTCTTTGCCAATTCATCTCGCCATCTCCATAATCCAACCTGTTTAAGGCGGTTTTCAGCATTTTCCTTAATTTCTAATTCTTCTTTTCTTTGCCCGGGAGTCCGTAAAACAGAAGTCCAGGTTCCTTCGTTACTTCGGCAATGCTGACCAGCCATAACATTCTCCAGACAAGTCATATTGGAAAAAAGCCGTATGTTTTGAAAAGTTCGGGCAATTCCCTTCTTTATAATCTGATGAGGTTTTTTGCCGGCAAGATCTTCCTCTTTGAAAAGAACCTTTCCACCGTCAGCTTTATATATGCCGGTAACTACATTAAAAACAGTAGTTTTTCCTGCTCCATTGGGACCTATCAGGCTGCTTATTTGCCCTTGACTTACTTTAAGGTCAAAATTGTTTACTGCAGTTAGCCCGCCAAATATTTTAGTAAGTTTATTGGTTTGCAGCATCACTTTATTAATTTTAGCTGTTTCTTTATTCTCTTGTTCGCTTTTTATTATAGTTTCCATGTTATTATTGTCTTTAGCCATTTTCTTCTCCTGCCTTTATTAAAAGTGACTCGACCTTAAAAGCTCCCCTTTTCCTGGGCCAAATACCACCTGGTCTAAATATCATCATAACTATCATTGCTAGTCCAAAAATCAACATTCGATATTGAGCGAAAGTTCGGAAGAATTCCGGAAAAAGACTGATGGCTGCAGCACCGATTAAAACTCCGGGTATAGAACCCATTCCTCCGATTAATACAATACAAAAGAGCAAACAGGATTCCATAAAATTAAAACTCTCCGGAGAAACCATCATTAATTTAGTAGCATAAACATTACCGGCTACTCCAGCTAAACCTGCTCCTAAAACAAAAGCTAATAACTTATAAGATCTGACATTAATCCCGGTAGCTTCTGCTGCAATTGCATCTTCTCTTATACAATTCCAAGCTCTACCTACACGTGAACGCTGCAAATTAACCAACCCGATAATAGTCAGGCCGACTATTAACCATATGTAATAATAAAATTTAGTAGAATTATCAACTACAAAGAAACTACCCAATGAAGGAAAATCAATTCCAAATACTCCATTTGGACCACCGGTTATTCCAAACGGATTATTATTTAAAGTAAGCCGTACAATTTCCCCCATTCCGATGGTTACGATACACAGGTAATCTCCTCTTAAATGAATGATCGGGGAACAGACTAACCAGGCAAAGGCACCTGCTGCAATTGCACTTATCGGCAGTAAAATAATGATAGGAATACCAAATGCGGTATTAAGAATTGCTGTAGTGTAGGCACCAATGGCCATAAATCCCATATGTCCTAAATCAAAAAGCCCCACTTCGCCTAAAACAATATTCAAACTAAGCCCCAAAAGAGCATAAATTCCGAAGAAGAATAATACATCCACCCAATAAGCATTTATTATAAAAGGTAACGCTATAAATAAAATTGCTACCAGGATAACCAACCAATTTTGAAATATACTATTTTTTTGGTTTGTATTTTTGTTTGATTTCATATTTTTGCTCCTTTACACTTTTTCTGCAACTTTTTCACCCAAAAGACCTGTGGGGCGAAAAATTAAGACTAATATTAAAATTAAAAATACAAACACGTCCTTATAGGCGGTAGAAATGTAGGCAGACCCTAACATTTCCAATACACCCAGGAGAAGCCCGCCCAGCATTGCTCCCGGGATATTACCGATACCCCCCAAGATAGTAGCCGTAAAGGCTTTTAATCCGTAATTCCATCCCATAATAAAACTAATCTTTCTATAATACATACCTACCATTACTCCAGACATTCCGCCCAAAGCCGGGCCTAAGGCAAAAATAAAAAATATAATTGTTTCAATATTTATCCCCATTAATGCGGCAGTATCTCTATCCAAAGCACAAGCACGGATAGCTGCGCCAAAAGTGGTCTTTTGAACAATATAATATAAAAGTCCCATAAGCATAAAAGAAATCAATAAAATTATAATTTGCAATAAAGTAATTTTAATTCCCCCAATATTTAACATAACCGAAGGGACAACCTGTGAGGGATAAGCTTGCGGGCGCGGGCCCCAAACAACCATTATCCCATTTTGAATAACAATTGATGCACCCAATGCAGACACTACTGCGGGAAGGCGACCTACTGAATAAATTGGACGATAGGCAATTCGCTCTATTAAAGTACCGGCAATTCCTATGCCGATTGCGGCTATTAACATAGCCGCAATCATACCGCCCCATATACCAAAGGTAACGGTAGCATAGGTAGAACCAAATACGAGAAGGGTATATCCAAGATAAGAACCCAGGGCGAATAAATCTCCATGCGCAAAATTAATCAGCTTCATTACCCCGTATACCATGGAATAACCGAGAGCAATAAGAGCATAAAATGAACCTATAGTCAATCCGTTTAGTAACTGCTCTAAAATAATTTTCATCTTCGTATTTTACCTCATTTTTATTTTATTTTCCGTAAATTCCGAAACTTCCATCTGCATTTACTACATAAAGATTAATTCCGGTTCCTACACGGTCACCAATTTCATCAAAACCAATTGGTCCAGTAATGCTGGGGAATTTATCCATCTTATTCCTAAGATAATCAGCAATGACGTCTGAATCGGTGGAACCAGACTTATCGATAGCTTCTGCGAGTACGCAGAGAGCATCAGCAGCATATACTGACCATGGGCTGGATGGGAGAGAGTTATATTTTGCCTTATAAGCAGCTTTAAATGCCATTGCTTCAGGATTGGTAAAATATTCGATTAGAGCTTCCTGTGTTTGATAACAACCTGCAGCATACTCTAAACCAGCAATATTAATGAAATCTTCATTGATGGCCGCATCTCCGCCTACAAATACTGCCGTAATTCCTATATCGCGAGCTTGTCTGATTATTAATCCTGCTTCCGGAAAATAACCGGTGAAATAGAATATATCCGGATTAGTTTCTCTTAATTTAGTCAGGGGAACGGTGTAATCAGATTCTCCGGGTGTAATTGCATCGAAGTAAACTAACTCTACTTCTCCAGCATCTATTTTAGCTTTTAACGCAGCTTTAGTATCTTCAGCAAGCCCCAAAGAGAAGGTCTGGTTATCATGCATAATGGCTACTTTTTTCGCATTAAAAAGAGGTAGGACTTCATCTGCAAAAAATGCACCCTGGGTATCAGTTCTTCCACAAGTACGGAAGAAATATTTTAATCCTCTTTCGGTAAGACCGGTAACAGTTGCACCATAAGCAATATTTACTTTATTAAATTTTTCATATATATCAGAACCCGGTTGAGTGACAGAGGATCCATAAGATTGAATAACAGCAACTACATCTTTCTGAGTTATTAATTTCATTGCCGCTAAAGCTCCCGCCTTTGGTTGACAAGCATCATCTGCAATTCTGATTTCAATCATTCTACCGCCTAAAATTCCACCTTTTTCATTTATCATTTGAGCTGCAATTTCTACAGACTGTTTAGCCATTTCACCTTCAATTGCGGCTGAACCAGTAATTGGAGCTTGAAGACCTATAACTACCGGTAGTTTATCAGCAGCCAGTACTCCCAATGAAGCTACGCCAAGAGCCAGTACTAACACACTAATACCTAACAAAAATTTTATTCTTTTCATTTTAATTCTCCTTTAATTTTTTTAATAAAATCAAAAACAAATTATTTTAACAAATCAATTAGCCATAACATTAGAAGAAATTTCTATTATATGATTATTTAAGAAATCCTTTCACCTCCCCTTTTTTTCTGTAAGAATAGCCACTCACAAAATTATAGTGTCTCTGTCAGGGGTCAGGTCTCAACATTTGACATAATATTTCAAGTATTTTTTTAGAGGCAAATTATGTCAAATGTTGAGACCTGACCCCTAAATTTTCTAGACTTTGTGAAAAACCATCTTTAGATTATTTTTTACCTAACCAATTTATTATATATACATTACTGCAAAAAATTAAAATATCCTTCTTTTTTTGAGTGAAATAAGTTTTATTATTTTTTTCTTTAAACTACCGAGGGTTCAATAATCAACTCACCTCGTTCAAATCTTCCTATATCTAATTTATCAATGGGAATAGAAGTTTTTCCATCTAAAATTAATTCAGCAATTAATTTTCCAGTTGTAGGTGCAAGCATAAATCCGTGCCCGCTAAATCCAAGTGACATATAAAACCCTTTAAGCTTTGGGTGTTCACCTAAAATTGGTTGGGAATCAGGACTCATATTATATAATCCAGCCCATTGCCTTACCATATGTACTTCATTTAATATAGGCACTAATTTAACCATTTTTTTAGCCATGGTACGGGAAAATTGCCAGGTAGAATTAATATTACCCCCTTTTATTTCGTGTTCAGGGTCTCCAAAACCACCTAAGATACCACCATCAGGTAATTGTTGAAAATAATAATTTTCGGAAAATGACATTAACATAGGTTTCCATAAAGGGTCAATAGGTTCGGTAACTAATATTTGGTGTCTTTGAGAATAAACCGGAATATCCACTCCTGCCATTTTTCCTACTGGACCAGAATATCCTCCAGCGGCATCGACTACTATAGAAGTTAATATTTCCCCTTTATTGGTAATGACAGATAATATAACTCCATCTTCAGTTTTAATTTCTGATACCTCAGCAAAAGGATAATACTTGACCCCTAATCTTTGAGCTGCTTCAGCATAGGCAAAAGTAGTAAAAAGGGGATTAACATTTCCGTCTGTTGGGCAAAAAGTCCCTCCTATTATCCCCTCTAAATTTAAATAAGGAACAATCTCTTTAGCTTCTTCAGGTGTAACCATTTCAGCATCAATATCCATACTTTGTTCTAATAAAACATTTTTCTTAAATTGATTGATTTCTTTTTCGGTATAAGCAAGCATTAGATAACCAGCCTGGTTTAATTCAATATCATAATCTAATTCCTCACTTAATGTTTCAAAGGTTTTCATACTTTCGCGAGCAAGCATACAATTCATTTTGGTACCAAATTGCTGTCTGATTCCTGCCCCACATCTCCCCGAAGATCCACTAGCACAGGTATTTTTTTCTAAGATTACTATATTTTTAGCTCCTTTTTTAGCTAAATTATAGGCGATACTACACCCCTGAACTCCTCCTCCGATTATAACTATGTCTGCTCTTTTAATCATCATTATCACCTGCCAATGTCCCTAATTTTACCGGCTTGGTGGGAGGCCTAAAAGTAGTAATATCAATTTCTTCTATCTTCTTGTTATAATATTTAGCTATCTCTCGAAGTAATATCCTGCGGCAAGTGGTGCCCTGACACCTTCCCATTCCCGCTCGGGTAACCCTTTTAATTTCATTGAGGGAAGTATAGCCTTTTTCTAAAGCCTGTCTGACTTCCCCCCAGGTAACATCTTCACATCGGCAAATGATGATCTCATCTTTCATTGTTTTTGTCCTCCACTTTTATACTTCTTACTTTCATAGCCATACCTTTAGGAACTTCCAGGGAAATTATATTAGTCTTGTTTTTAGTCTTTAAGACACTTACTACTCTCGCTTTACCCAGTATATCGCCTGCTCTGTCTAAAGCATAAACATCCTTTCCCTTTTCCGGTAGAGGGAGCATTTCATAGGGTAGTTTGATTAAGGATTTACTATTTGAATAATTCATATCTATTACGAATAGGGCCAGACCGGGGCAGGAACTGATACAGATCCCGCAACCGGTACATTTATCAAAATCGACCTGAGGTAAGTCGTTTATATCTTTAAAAGGTTTTATCGCTCCAAACTTACAGGATGCGGCACAAGGATCACAGGGTATCTTCTGAAAACATTCTATTATAACTACCGGACCTTTAGCTAATCTTTTTTTATCAGGAATTACTTTTTCTAAATCATCATCGGTCGGTATGCCGGTTCTTTCTAACATGGTTAATCCCTCCCCTCATTTATCAAGGCCTTTTCTATACCTATCTTTATCTTTTCACT
Source organism: Atribacterota bacterium (assembly GCA_035648055.1). Classification (GTDB taxonomy): domain Bacteria; phylum Atribacterota; class Phoenicimicrobiia; order Phoenicimicrobiales; family Phoenicimicrobiaceae; genus Sediminicultor. Next base: position 1,492 of record DASRMF010000065.1, on the reverse strand, counting down.
CAAAGGGTTGTCCCGTAATTCTTTTAATTCTGCTTTTAATTTTTCATCTTGTTTTTTATAATTATCACATTTATTTCCTAAGCTCACCGCTGCATTTAAACCGGCAATTTGTCCTTCCAACATGGCACTACTGGCCTCTTCGATACCGGCTACATCTCCGGCGATATAGATTTTATCTTTAGTTGTTTTCATATTATCATCCCTTAAGGCCACATAACCGCAGAGTTCAGGAATATATTTCATCTGGCAACCAGCCTGCCAGAGCAGATCAGAAAGTGGAGAAAGACCTACAGCCAGGCAGACAGTATCCACTTTAAGTTCTTTTTCTGTCCCCGGAATAAATTCAAAATTTTTATTGATTTCAGAAATTACCACTTTTTCTACACAATCTGTACCGTACACTTCTTTCAGAGTATGAAAAGTGTAGATAGGTACTCCCAAACGTCTAATCTTGGCGGCATGCACTAAATAACCGCCTATTTTGGGAAGAGCTTCCACTATTGCCTCTACCTTAATTCCGGCCTGCAGAAGCTGGTAGCTTACAATCAAGCCGATATTGCCTGCCCCTACCATTAAGATATTATTGCCCGGAACTACACCGTAAAGATTCATTAAGGTCTGCACCGCACCGGCACCATAGACTCCGGGTAAGTCGTTATTTACAAAAGGCAGCATATTCTCCGATGCCCCGGTAGCTAAAATAATTCTGTTGGCCTTTAATTTTTTTAATATATCACCATTAACCCCCTGAACAATGGTAATGACATCATCTTCATAATAGCCGGTGACTGTGGCATTGGCGATTACATCAACATTGTCATATCTTTTGATATCCTGTATCATCTTTTTTGCAATTTCTATACCTCTAGTGCCGGCAAACTGTTTTTCGGAGCCAAAAAATTTATGAGTCTGTTTAATCAACTGTCCACCTAATTCTAATCCATCGTCGATAAGAGTTACTTTTGCACCCAAAGAAGCAGCATAAATTGCTGCCGATAATCCTGCCGGACCTCCTCCGATAATTGCTATGTCGGCCTCTTTCAATTGAAATCACCTTTCCCTTTTTGAGTTTCTACTTTCATCCCTGGTTCTAATTTGGTTACACAAGTTCTTATATTAGGGACGCCATTCACTTTCATCAAACATGAAGAGCATTTTCCTATGGCACAAAAAAATCCCCTGGGGCGGTGATATTTAATGCTTCTACTTAATACCTTTATTCCGGCGGCAACCAGGGCAGAAGCAATAGGCTCACCCTTATACCCATCTAATTCTTTCCCATCCAAGGTGAATTTTATCTTTTCTTTCTGATTAAATTCTAAAATGGGATGTTCTTTTATCCGCATACTTTCCTCCCTATTAAAATATTTATCTTGTCACTTTAACATAAAGATAGCGGCCATGCGACCGGTATTTCCCTTATCCCTTCGGTAGGAAAAGAAAAATTCAGGGTGGTCTGCCGTACAAATCTCGCTAACAAAAATATTATTTT
>DASRMF010000064.1:0-14353 GCA_035648055.1 Atribacterota bacterium | reverse complement strand
GGTAAAACCGTAAAAGAAATTAAACCGGAAATTTATAAGAAACTAAATTTTTCTCCGGATACATTTAAGATTGTTAAAGAAGGATTAAGGCAGACTATATTAACGGGAACGGGCTGGAGAGCAAATATTAAAGAATTAGCGGTAGCCGGGAAGACCGGGACAGCTGAAAATCCTCAGGGGGAGACTCACGCCTGGTTTATCGGTTTCTCCCCTTATGAGAATCCAGAAGTTTGTATTACCGTTTTTCTGGAAAATGGAGGAGAAGGGGGAGAAGCAGCCGCCCCTATAGCCCGAGCTATGCTGGAAAAATATTTTAATATTCAAAATTAAAAAAAGTTAACCAAAGGTGCCTGGCACCTTTGGTTAACTTTTGTATCGGTAGCTGATTTGGAGGATAGAAGTTGAAAGAAAAATTAGACAGATTAATTGAAAATTTAGATTATACCCTACTTTTTGCGGTAGTGTTTCTCTGTTTTTATGGGCTTTTAGTATTATACAGTTCTACACGCTTAGCGGCCACAGTGGGAAGCGACCCCTATTTTTTCGTAAAGCGGCAATCTTTATGGGCATTGCTGGGATTCATATTATTAATTATAATAATTTTTATCGATTATCATAACTTGGAACGATATTCTAAAGTTCTCTATTTTGGAGCTATAGTTTTACTGATAATGGTCATAATTTCCGGTAGAACAACTTATGGAGCAAGGCGCTGGCTGGCTATAGGACCTTTTGATTTTCAGCCCTCCGAGTTTGCTAAAATTGCCTTAATTGCCTTTTTGGCGGATTTTTTATCTGAAAATAAACAAAAGTTTGATAATTTCTTCTATTATTTACTGCCATTTGCTTATACCGGGTTGTTGATTTTATTGGTGTTCATGCAGCCGGATTTGGGAACTTCTTTAGTATATTTAGCCATTCTTATTATAATGTTGTTTGTTGCGGGGGTTAAGATAAAATATTTAGTTTTCACTTTTTTAGCGGCTTTGTCTTCTGTTCCGATTTTATGGACCTTTTTGAGGGATTATCAGAAAAATAGAATAATATTATTTTTAAATCCTAACCTGGACCCTTTGGGGGGCGGCTATAATGTTATTCAGTCAAGGATTGCCATCGGTTCGGGAGGTTTTTTAGGGAATGGAATCTTTAGCGGCCTGCAGAGTCAGTTAAATTTTCTACCTGCTCAACACACTGATTTCATATTTTCTGTAGTAGGAGAAGAGTTGGGCTTTGTTGGAACTATCTTATTATTAGGATTGTACGCTGTTATTTTATGGCGGGGAATAAAAATTGCTTTAGAAGCCAGAGATTTATTAGGAAGTTTATTGGCGGCCGGTGCCGTATCGTTTTTATTTTTCCATATAGTAGTGAATATTGGAATGGCTATGGGAATGCTGCCGGCTACCGGATTGCCCTTGCCTTTTTTAAGTTACGGAGGAAGTTTTATGATATCTAATTTAATGGTGATAGGGATATTGCTAAATGTGCAATTGCATAAGATAAAGTGGTAAAACAATTGCCCGTCAAGGAGAAGAAAATTTTGGATATTAAAAAAATATTATTTGAAGAGTTGTTAGATAAAGTGCAAAAACCGGGGAGATATACCGGTAAAGAATTTAATGAGACAGTAAAAAAAGAAGATGCATTCGCAGTTAAAATAGCCTTAATCTTCCCCGATTTATACGAGATTGGGATGAGTTATCTGGGATTTAAAATTCTGTATGAGATTATAAACAAGAGAGACGATGCTCTGGCCGAGCGAGTTTTTTCACCGGCGGTGGATATGGAAAAGCTGTTGAGAGAAAGACAGATGCCCGTTTTTTCTTTGGAGACTTACAGGCCTTTGAATTCTTTTGATATAGTTGGCTTTACCATTCAACATGAATTGTGCTATTCCAATATTCTAAATCTTCTCGAACTTGGGCATATACCTTTAAGGTCGGAAGAGAGAAAAGAAGATAACCCTCTGGTTATTGCCGGCGGACCGGGGACTTTTAACGCCGAACCATTATCAGCTTTTTTCGATTTATTTGTGATCGGAGAAGGGGAAGAGATTGTCGGTGAAATTATAGAAGTTTATAAAAAATGGAAAGGTAAAAAACAGAGCAGAGCTAAACTTTTAGAAGAATTAGCACACATAAAAGGTATTTATGTTCCATCTTTTTATGAGGTAAATTATTTTAAAGACGGAAGGGTTAAATCGGTTAATCCTAAAAAAGAAACCTATTATTCAGTAATTAAAAAGCAGATTATTTCTGATTTTGATAAAGTAGCATATCCTCTTTTTCCCATTGTTCCCAATATAGATGTAGTTCACGATAGAATTACTCTGGAAATTTTTCGGGGGTGTACCCGGGGATGCCGCTTTTGTCAGGCAGGGATGATTTACCGCCCGGTAAGGGAAAAATCGGTCGATACTTTAATTGGATTGGCTGATGAAATTCTTGCCCATACCGGGTACGAGGAGATATCTTTGTCCTCTTTAAGTTCAAGTGATTATAGTGAAATAGAAAGTTTAATTACTAAATTGGTAGACCGATTTGAGAAAAAAGGGGTAGGGGTTTCCCTCCCTTCCTTAAGGATAGATTCTTTTTCTGTCGCTTTAGCCCAGCAGGTCCAGAGAGTAAGGAAGGCCGGTCTCACCCTTGCCCCGGAGGTAGGAACTCAAAGGTTAAGGGATGTGATAAATAAGAATGTTCAGGAAGAGGACTTGTATTCTTCAATAAGAGCAGCTTTTGAGAAAGGGTGGAGGAAGATAAAGCTTTATTTTATGGTTGGCCTGCCCACCGAAACCGAAGAAGATGTGGAAGGTATAGTGAGACTGATTAGTAAAGTTGACCGTATGGGGAGAGAAATAACCGGAAGAAAGGTCAATATAAATGTTAGCGTGTCTGCTTTTGTGCCCAAACCTCATACGCCTTTTCAATGGGAGGCTCAGGAGGAGAGAGAGTCCTTATTTAAAAAAATAAGATATTTGAAGAATAAATTAAATTGGAGAAATGTTTCCTTTAGTTACCCGGATATTGACTGCAGTTATCTGGAAGCAGTTTTTGCCCGAGGAGATAGAAGATTAGGCGAAGTATTAGAGAGAGCTCATCATCTGGGATGTAAATTTGATGCCTGGGGAGAACAGTTTAATTTTGAAGCCTGGCAGAAGGCTTTTAATGATTGCGGGCTTGATATGGAATTTTATGCTAACAGAGTGAGGGAAAAAGATGAGGTTCTACCCTGGGACCATATCTCCTGTGGAGTTAAAAAGGAATATCTGCTTGAGGAGAAAGAGAAGGCGTTGAGAGGAGAAACAACTCCCGATTGCCGCTTTGAGAATTGTACAGGGTGTGGAGTGTGTTAACTTAGTCGTTAGTGAATAGTCGTTAGTATTAAATACAAGATGCACGCAAGCTACTTGATTAGATTATTGATTAAGTTACCTGGTTAGCTAGTTAAAAATACAAAGAGATAGATGAAATACAAAAGGAGAGTTTTTTATTTGGAAGAATTAGTCAGAGTTAAATATTGTAAAGAAGGACCAATTAAATATATTTCCCATTTAAATCTGGCCCAGGTTTTTACCCGCATCCTAAGAAGAGCGGATATTCCTGTGGTTAAATCCGAAGGTTTTAATCCCCGGTTTAGAATATCTTTCGGCCCTCCTTTACCTTTAGGAATAAGCAGCACATCTGAATATTTAGATATTCGGTTGAAAGAAGAGATAAAAACAGAAGAGTTAGTAGAAAAGTTAAATCGGGTCTTACCTCAGGGGTTGAAGATATTACGAGCTAAAATAATCCCTCCTTCTACCGGTTCTTTAGTCAAAATAATTGATAAAGCTTCTTATATTATCACCCTGAAAGTAAAGGAAGAACTGCTAGATTCAGCAGATAAAAATCAGGAAGATAAGTTAAAAAAGCTGCAGCAAGAGATAGAGAAAAATAATAAAAGATTTTTAAATTTGGATGAAGTTATTGTAGAGAAGCAGACTAAAAATGGAATTAAAAGGGTTGATATAAAGTCTTCGATTTTAGATATAAAGGTACAGAAATTTGAAAGCCCGATTTTAAAGCTTAGCTTGGGGATAAGGATAAGCCAGCAGGGAAATTTAAATCCCCGATATGTGGCAAAAGCCTGGATTTCCAATTTTACAAATAACTTTAAAATTATACGGATATGCCGTGATGGCTTATATGTAAAAGGCGAAGAGGTTATTTAAATACTAAGTTCGAATTTCTTATCTTTACTAATGAGATTATTTAGAGTAAAATGTATAGGGACAAAATTTAGTATTTAGTATCGAGTATATAGTATAGAGTTAAGAAAGAGGGAACTAGGAATCCAGAAGTCAGGAGCCAGAATAAGATATAGTAATGAGTAATTAGCGACATCAAAACTATATAAAAAGTTTTAAATTTTTAATACTAAGGACTAGATTGACTGGAAGACTGGTAGACTAATTAAACATTTAAACTAAAGACAGGAGTTTTTTAATGAATAAAAGAGTAATTATTGATATGGGGTTAACCGAAGAGAGGGTGGCCGTAATCGAGGCTGGCCGATTGGTAGAAATCCACATTGAGAGAATTGAAGATGATAAGATTGTAGGCAATATATATAAAGGTAAAGTAACCAATGTTTTACCTGGAATAGAGGCAGCATTTGTAGATATTGGAATTGAGAAAAACGCTTTTTTGCATATTGATAAAGTTACGGATGATCAGAATAAAGATGAAGAAGCAGCTATAAAAACCGATTTTAATTCTACCTCCAAAGCTAGTTTGGATAAAATTAAAGTTGGCCAGGAGATAATGGTGCAAGTTGTAAAAGAAGCCATACCCCCTAAAGGAGCACGGGTTACTACCAACATTAGTCTTCCGGGCAGATTTTTAGTTTTAATGCCCGATAGCACAAATCTGGGTATTTCACACCGGATTGAAGAAGAAAAAGAAAGAGATAGGTTAAAAAAAATCGTTCAAAAAATAAAACCCAAGAATACAGGATTGATTATTCGAACTGTTGCCTGGGGGAAAGATGTGGAGGATTTTTTGCCTGATCTGGATTTTTTAACCAGATTATGGAATAAGATTAAAAAAAGAGAAAATAAAGCCAAGGCTCCCATGTTATTACATGAAGACCTGACTCTAACTTACCGGATTATCCGAGATCTGCTTACCGAAGAAGTAGAAGAAATTGTAATAAATTCTAAAGATGAATATAAAAATATGCTAAGGTTTTTAAAGACCTTATCTTTATCGGAATTAGAGCCCAGGGTATCTCTTTACGCAAAAGAAAAGCCCATATTTGAGGAATATAATGTTGAAAAAGAAATAAACAAAGCTCTACAAAAAAAGATATGGATTAAATGCGGAGGATATTTAGTTTTTGACCAGGCGGAGGCCTTAACGGTAATCGATGTAAACACCGGTAAATTTGTTGGTAAAAAAGATATGAGAAAAACCATTTTGAAAACTAATTTACAGGCAGCTGAGGAGATAGGACTTCAGTTAAGGTTACGGGATATCGGAGGGATTATCATAATCGATTTTATCGACATGGATAATCAGGAAGATATAGAAAAGGTAGTAAATAAATTGGGAGAAAGTTTTAAAAAAGATAAAACCAAATCAAATATTGTCCAAAATACTGAATTAGGTCTGGTTGAACTTACTCGAAAGAGATCCAGGAGAGATTTGGAAAACATGTTAAGGACCACTTGCCCTTATTGTTCCGGAACGGGCCGGGTTTTGTCTGCCGAAACTGTAAGCAATATGGTTTTACATAAGTTGCAAGAGTTGTGTAATACTTCAAGAGCGGAAGCGGTTCTATTAGCAGTACATCCCAAAGTAGAAGAAAATTTATCCGGGGCAAAGATGTTGTTGATTAAACAATTAGAGAAAAAAGGAAGAAAAACTATCTATATCAAATCTTCAAAAAATATTCACATAGAGAGGATAGATGTAGTAGCTGTCGGCAGACTAAAAGAGATAAAGAAAATTAAGCAAATGTTTAAATAATTAAATTAGTATTTAGTATATAGTATATAGCGAAGAAAGGAAGAGAAAGAATTCAGAAGTAGGGGCACGATGAATCGTGCCCAGGGATAATAGATAGCAGAAAAAGAAGAATAGATTCCCATTTCCGTGGGAATGACAGAGAAAGGGCGTATGGCAATACGCCCCTACTTCTTTTTTCTAAACTTGAAACACGTACCCGTAACTTGTCACTAATTACTCATTGCTTATCACGGTATTTTATTCTGTCTCCTATTTTCTTTCTTCTTTCTCATTGTTTTTCTTGTCTTCACTATATACTATTTACTTGATACTCGATACTATCTTATTTTATACGAATAAATTTGACAACCATATCAATATATGATAGATTTTATAAGCGTCGGTTTCATATCCGCACAGGTTGGGTCTAAAAGTAATCGGCTTATCTGATTACTGCCTAATCATGGCGAGTTTATAAGGCAAGGAGGATTGCAAAAAATGCAAGCTGTTATCGCAACTGGAGGGAAACAGTATCTGGTAAAAGAAGGAGACATTATCAGGGTTGAAAAGTTAGATCAGGAAAAGGGAAACGAAGTAGAATTTGACCAAGTGCTAATGGTGGACAAAGACGGAGAACATATTATTGGCCGACCTTTGGTAGAAAAAGCTAAGGTTGTTGGTAAAGTTCTAAACCAGGATAAAGCTAAAAAGATTATAGTTTTTAAATATAAATCCAAAAAAAAATATCGCAAAAAGACTGGACACAGACAGCCTTATACCGAAATTTTAATTGAAAAGATAAAGATTTAAAGGTATAATATAAATTATCAGGATAGTTAAATATTTATAACATAATATAATCAGAAGCAGGTTTAAGAGGGTGAGGTGAGAAGTTATGGCGCACAAAAAAGGTCAGGGATCAATTAAGAACGGTAGAGATAGTAATGCCAAACACTTAGGAGTAAAACGATTTGGCGGTCAATTTGTAACAGCAGGTAGTATCTTAATAAGACAAAGAGGAACTAAAATTCTTCCCGGAGAAAACGTGGGAAGAGGGAATGATGATACCCTGTTTGCTTTGATTGAAGGGTTTGTAACTTTTAAAAGAAAGGGAAAAGACAGGAAGCGAGTTTGTGTTTACGCCGAAAGATCTTAAAATAAGAAAATAATTTTATTAAATTTGCCCTGAGTTTTTTGTAAAACTCAGGGTTTTTTAGTATTATAGTATTATTAGGTTAAACAATAAAAAATGGAAAAAAGTGCCTGACTCTGGCACGAAATTTTCATTTTAACGGGAGAAGAGTATGTTTGTAGATAGAGTGAAAATAGAAGTGAGAGCAGGAGGAGGGGGAAATGGAGCCGTAAGCTTCAGGAGGGAGAAATTTATTCCCAAAGGTGGTCCTAACGGGGGAGACGGAGGAAAAGGCGGAGATATAATTATTGAAGCAGATGATAAGATGGGCACCTTAATAGATCTTTACAATCACCCCCATCAAAGGGCAAAAAACGCAGAAAGCGGACAGGGAAGCAATAAGAAAGGGAAAAACGGAGATGATTTAATTATAAAAGTTCCTTTGGGAACTGTGGTAGAGGATATGGACAGCTCCACAATTTTAGGTGATTTGACCGAAAATGGGCAGAGGATTATCGTAGTCCGGGGAGGACAGGGTGGTAAGGGAAATTTTCGTTTTAAAAGTTCTGTTAGAAGAAGCCCCAGATTTGCTCAAAAAGGAGAACCGGGAGAAGAAAAGAAGTTAGGTTTAAGTCTAAAAATAATTGCCGATGTAGGACTGGTTGGCTACCCTAACGCCGGAAAATCTACTCTGATTTCTCGGGTTTCAGCAGCTAAACCCAAGATTGCCGATTATCCCTTTACTACCCTCAGTCCTAATTTAGGAGTAGTTATCGTAGATGAAGCAAAAAGTTTTATTGCAGCAGATATTCCCGGTTTGATCGAAGGTGCACATCTGGGTACTGGCTTGGGAGATAAGTTTTTAAAACATATTGAAAGAACTAAAATAATCTTACATGTTATTGACGGTTCTATAATAAAAAAAGAGGACCCACTACATAGCTTTAGGGCTATAAACAAAGAATTAAATAATTTTAGTGAAAATCTGACTAAGAAACCGCAGATTATTGCCATAAACAAATGCGACCTTGATTCCGTGAAAGAAAATATGTCTTACCTTAAAGATGCTTTTCATAAGGAAGGTTATCGAATATTTCCCATTTCTGCTTTAAACGGAGAAGGATTGAATAAACTCATCTATGGTCTTTCTTCTTTGTTGGATGAATTAAAATTAAAAGAAAAAGAAGCGATTACCGAGGTTTTACCCATAAAAGAAACAGTATATAAATTTACCCCCCGGTTTATAATTAATAAAGAGGAAGATATTTATGAAGTTACCGGTGCAGAGATTGAACGGATAGTAGCGATGACCAATTTTAATAATGAGGAAGCAATAGATTATTTCCAGAAAATTATAAAAAAAATAGGCTTAGAGAAGGCTTTAATTAAAAAAGGAATTAAAGAGGGAAATCAGGTAAAAATCAAGAAAATCGTTTTTACTTTTTCAAGTAAATAAGGTATAATTTTATAAAATAGCGTGTAGCGTGTAGCGGATAGAAATATAGTAATAAGTAATGAGTAATTAGTGACGAGTTACAGGTTACAAGTTTCAAGTTTTGATATGCAATACGATATGTTAATACTATTTACTAATGACTTTCTGAATTGGTCAATTGGTTAATTGGTCAATTAATATAAAGGTGAATTAATGACTAAGATAGCTAATTATCTTTTAAAAGAAAAAATTTCATTGAAACTTTTTTATATCATTATTGTTTTGACAGTAATGATTAGTTTTTTTTATAATATCCAGAATGTTCAAGCTTTTGATGGAAAGATAAGTATCTTATATTTTGATAACCGTACAGAACAGTCAAGCTGGGATTGGTTGAGCAAAGATTTTACTGACATGCTTATTAAGGATCTTTCTCAAGTTGATACTCTTGTTTGTTCTTCCAGTCAAGATATAGAAGACTTATACTATAAATTTGGCTTATCGCCTGTTAAGGGCGAGATAGATAAATCTCTATTAATCCAGTTTATTGATAATCTAAATAGCGAGTTAATATTTTTTGGGTATTTTTACCTTTCTTCTCCTTCTACTTTAAATTTAGGTCTTAAAAAATACGATAGTTCTACTGGAGAAATTACTGCTTTTCGAGATTTTATCGCGGAAAATACAGATATTGTTAACTTAAAAGATAAAGTAGTTTCATTTATTTTGAAAGAGTTGAATGTTGAATTACCAATACAAGATGAAGATAAATCACAAGTAATTCCTACTACCTCTCTTGATGCTCTAAGTAATTATAATAAATGTCTTGATTCAATGGACAAAGCCATTATTGAATATGAAGGTATTGATTATCCCAGTAAAAAGTTATGGGCCGAGGCTATAGAATATGGAGAAAGAGCAGTGGCAGAAGACCCCAAGTTTGCTGAGGCTTATTATCTTTTAGCGGAGATTTATAACAGAACCCATTGGACTATTAAGGAAGTAGACAGTCTAAGTAGTTTTATCCAACTGGTAGAAGATAATCATTTGGAAAGTAAAGATATTTATAAAAAAGCTTCCCAGGCATATTTTAGATTAGGATATGCATTTTATTCTAAGGGTGAGCATGAGCAGGCAACTGAATATTTTATTTCTTCTACAGAATATGATCCTGATTTATTAGAAGCCCATCTCTATTTGGTTCAAATTTATAATGATATGGGTGAGATAGGCCTTTCTCTTGATGAAAGTGAAGAAGTTTTAAGGATAGACCCCCAGAATAAAGATATTTCCTGGATTATTAAAAAGAACGAACAGTCCCAAAAATACGGCCGGAAAGCTTATGAAAGTTACGAAAAAGGTTATCTATCTTATAAAAATGGCAATTTTAAAGAAGCAGTCAGTTATTTTGAATCATCTATTTTAGCAAATCCTAATTTTAAGGAACCTCATTACTTTTTAGCCTTAAGCTATTACCAAATAGGGGATCTGGATAATTCTATTTCTCAATGGGAAGAAGTTATCAGGATTGATTCTTTCGACAACACAGCCCAACATTTTTTAAATAATTGTCTGGAAGAGAAAAAATACGGGAGAGAGACTTTAAAGTATTTTAACACTGGCTATGATTATTATTTGAAAGGTGAATATGATAAAGCTCTTGAAGAATTTACTAGATCTTTAGATTATAATCCTGAATTTGAAAAAGCCCGTCAATTTCTTTCCCGCTCATATTATCAGCTTAATCTGATGGACGAATACCGCGAAGAAAGAGAAAAGGTGACTGAGTTAAAGACCAGTGGTGAAGAAGGAAAGGCTGAAGAAAATTATAAATTAGCTTATGATTTCTATTCTTTGAAAGATTATCCTGTGGCTATTGAAGAATTAAAAAAAGCCCTGGATATAAAGAGTGATTATCCCCATGCCCGCTATCTGTTGGCTGAGTGTTATTTCCAACAGAAGGAATATAAATTAGCTCAGGTAGAGTATGAGAGAGTAGTCACCGATTCGGAGATAAACGAGTATAGCGATGATGCTCTCTGGGGCAGTGGGTGGTGTTATTATCTGTTAGAAGAATATGAAGAAGCGGCCAAGAGGTTTTTGAAATTATTAAATGATTTTCCCGATAGTGATTTAGCCTTACAAGCCAGTCATAAATTAGGCAAATCCTATTTTCAGGGGAATAATTATGCGGATACGATCAAAGTATACCGGGAATTTTTAGAAAAATATTCCGAATATAAAGGGAAAGAGACAGAAGAAGTGTATTACTTATTGGGTCAGGCTTACTTCAGCTCTGGAGAATATAAAGAAGCAGAAGTAGCATTTAATAATTTATTATTTTTCTTTCCAGGATTTGAATTGGCTTCCGAAGTGAAATATTATAATAGTTTGAGTTTGTTTAAAGAAAATAAATATGAAGAAGCAATAGTACAATTAAAGGACTTAATCTCAGAAACAGGAATAGAAGATAAGAGGAAAGAGGAGGCTCAATATTTACTGGCTCGCTGCCTGCTTAATTTACAAGAATACAGTAAAGCTATTGAAAATCTGGAGAGCTTAAAGCAGTTCGAAGTGGAAGATTCTTTATTAGAAAAAGCCAGTTTTGATTTAGCTTTGGCTTATTCCCGTCAGGGCGAGAAAGAAAAAGCAATTTTAGAATTTCAAGAATTTGTAGAGAAATATCCGCAAAGCGAACTTATTAATTCAGCCCATTTTGAGCTGGGAAAAGATCTATATGATTTAAAAAAATATAAATTAGCTTTAGCAGAATTAGAGAAAACATCCACCGATGAAGCACTTTATTTAATAGGGAAGTCCTCTAAAGAATTAGGAGATCAAGAGGGAGAAATTAAAGCATTTGAAGAATTAAGAGAAAAATACCCCCGGAGTGATTTTTCTCAGGAGGCATATTTTAGATTAGGCAATTATTATTATAATCAGAAGAGATACAAAGAGGCAATTGAGGAATTTGATAAAATTATTCAATTTTTCCCTCAATCCTCCTTGCTCTCGGAAAGCTATTATTGGATGGGGTGGAGTTATTTTGGCTTAACTGATTATAAGAAGGCGGGCGAATATTTTAATCAGGTGGAAGAAGATGAAAATAATTTAGATTTGGGGCAAAGAGCAAAGTTTATGGCGGCAGAATCATGGTATAATCTTAAAGATTACCAGAAGGCCAGAGAAGCATACGAAAAATTTATCGAAATGTATCCTGAGGGAGATTTCTCAGCTAACGCCCAATATGCTATCGCCTGGACTTATCTGGAGAATAAAGATTACAAATTGTCCATTGAAGAATTTAAAAAACTTATAAGCATTTATCCTGATAGTAAGTTTATTGAAGAAGCACAGTTTAGAGTAAGCAAGAACTATTTTCTTTCAGAGGATAAGAATATGGCTAAGGCAGAACTGGGAAAGTTTATAAATTCTTACAGTAATAGTAGTTTCAGGGCAGAGGCTATGTATTTATCAAGCCAGATCTATTTACAGGAAGAGGACTGGATGGATAGTATTATCAATTTAGATAGACTGGTAAGAGAATATCCTGATGGTCAATATTTGTCGGAGGCTTTGTATGGTTTGTGCTTTTCCTATTTTAAAAAAGATGAATATGAAAAGGCCATTGAAGTGGGAGAAAGGTATTTAAAAGATTATTCCAGTCTGGAATACAGTGATGATATCTTATATACTAAAGCAGTCTGTTGGGAAAAGTTAGGAAATCAAGAAAAAGCTATTTCTGATTATCAGGACTTGGTTTCAAAATTTCCCCAGAGCCCATATGTGGGGAAAGCTCAGGAAAGATTGGAAGTATTAAAGAAGGAACAATAAGTTGCAAGTTGCGAGTTGCAAGTAGGACAGGCTGACTCGCCTGTTTATGTAAGTGTAGGGTCGATTTATTGAACCCGTCGTTTCGGGTCGAATAAATTTGACCCCTGCTTAATTGGTCAATTAGTAAATTGGAAAATTAAATATAAGTATAATTAGTAAAATCATAAAAGAAGAGGAGGCAAGTATTTTATGTTGGAAATTTTTCAAAAAGGTGGGTTCTTAATGTATCCCATCTTTATATGTTCGTTAATTGCAGTTACTATTTTTTTTGAGAGGATGTTTTACCTAAAAAGTATTAAAACTAAAAGTAAAAAATTTGTTTTGCGAGTTAAAAATTTAGTTAAAAAGGGAAGCATTGAACTGGCTATTTCTGCCTGTCGTAAAAGTCCAACTCCTATTTCAAAGATCATGTTGGCTGGTTTAATGAAATTTGGTCGAGGACGGGATGAGATGAAAGAGGCGATTGAAGATAACGCCAACCAGGAAATTCCTGTATTAGAGAGAAACTTGTCTACGCTTTCCACCATCGGTAATATTTGTCCATTATTGGGGCTTTTAGGAACAGTGTTTGGTATGATCAAGGCCTTCAATGTAATAGCAGCTATGGGAGTAGGTAATCCGGAAGCACTGGCAGGAGGAATTTCTGAGGCACTGCTTACTACTGCTTTTGGATTATCGATAGCTATACCGACTATCGTGGTTTATAATTATTTATCTCAGCGAGTAGATAAATTGATAAGAGATATGGAAATAAATTGTGTAGAACTTATAGATCTTCTAACTTATCAGGAAACCAATAATGGTGGAATTATTCGGGACAGTCTTAGTAAGGGTGGTGAGGTAGAATATGAAGTTTCCTCATCGGAATAAAAGGAACGCCAGATTTGACCTGACCTCTTTAATTGATGTAGTTCTTCTTTTATTGATATTTTTTATGTTAACGACTACTTTTGTAAATTTAGAAAATAGAGTAAAAGTTAATTTACCGAGTGGAGACTTTGCTGCTGCCGAGCCATCAGAAAATATTATTGTGACCATTACCGAAAATAATACTGTTTATTTTAATGGAAAACTCATAGATCCTTTAAAACTTACCGAAATCGTGGCTGCAAAAATAAAAGAAGAACCTGAAAAAATAGTAGTTTTAGAGGCGGATACAAATGTTCTTCACGGCAAGGTAATTAGAATAATGGATTTGATCAAAAAGGGAGGGGCGGAAAGAATTGCCATTGCTACTCAACCCGCTGAGAACAAATAAAATAGTATATAGTCGTTAGTCGTTAGTGAATAGTGAACAGCAAAGAAAAAAGAAGACATAATAAAATACAGTGACAAGTAATGAGTATCCTATTAGAAGTTACGGGTTGTGATGTGAATTTGTATTTTGTATTTAAAACTAACGACTATTTACTATTCACTAACGACTAATTTAATTGGTTAATTGGTAAATCAATAATGAGGTGTAAATAATTCGTGCCCATAGATAAATATAGAACAAAACGTTTAAAACAGAGTAAAAAGGGTTTTTTAGGGAGATCGTTTATAATCTCTATCATACTTAATATTATATTATTATATATTTTTGGGAATATGATTGCTTTTGATTTTACAAGACCCTTACCGGAAAAGGAGCTTACTTTGGTTAGTCTGGTTGAAATCCCTGCACCCAAATTGCCGGAATCTAAAAAACCAGAAATTACCGAGAAAAAGGCTGTTGCCCAACTGGAAGTTAAACCAAAAGCTGAACCGATTTCACCTGAACCACCTAGTCAAAAAGAAGAGGTAACCGAAACAAAAGTAGTAAGTAAGGAGAAATTTACAGAAGGAGTACCAAAAGTAGAAGTTAAAACTCCTGAGATTGAAACTCCGCCTATGTCAGTAGCTCCTCCAGCTCAAGCCAAAGAATCTTTAGGTGAAAATATAAGCGTTTCTACTGAATATTTTCAGCAGACTATAACCAGCAGG
>DASRMF010000063.1:0-4977 GCA_035648055.1 Atribacterota bacterium | reverse complement strand
CGAACAATTAGCATTAGCAGCCTAATTTAGGCTGCTCGTCTGTACTGGTCTTGCGTCTACGAGACTTTTATGGGTGTAACATAAAGTAGACTATCTTTTATCTTACTGCCCTGGGAGGTAAAAGAGAAAATTAAGGGCTGGTTCAATTTACATCCTGTCTATGGGAGGTAAAAAGAGCGAGAATCAAATCATAGACTACACTCGTAGCGGTTCTTACTGAAATATCTTTGGACGCGAGTTCGAATCTCGCCGCCTCCACCAAATCCTTATAAACAAAGCCTTTCAGGCATTTAGCTGAAGGGCTTTTTGTATTTTTGTAAATTATTTTTCAGAAAAAGAAGGATTTTTGAAAGCTTTATCGTATATTTAATTATACCTACTTTTGCTATATATCTTTTATATAATAGGCGAGTGTCTTGAAGAGAGAATGAATATCTTAAGAGTACATGTCCAAGAAGGCATATATGAGGTCAACCGAGGATAGACGAATAATTCTAATATGGGAAATCAGCTGCACTTTATTTGTGATAGGTTTTGGTTCAGTTCTTCATTTCATCTATGGGTGGACCAACCATTCATCCATCATTGGATTATTCGCTCCTGTAAATGAAAGTGTCTGGGAGCATTTAAAATTAGGATTTTGGTCCTTAATGATCTTTTCGATTCCCGAGTACTTCTTTATAGGAAAGAAAGTAAAAAACTTTTTTATTGCTAAATGGTCTGGTGTACTCGCACTTGAAATTGTAATTATTGCGGTCTTTTATACCTATACAGCCATATTGAAAAAACATTTATTATTTATTGATATAGGTTCGTATGTTGCAGGGGCTATCGTATGCCAGATCATAGCTACGCAAATCTTCATTAAGACCAAGCAAAGTAAGCAAGGTAATGCTTTTGCAATTTTTGGCATTATGGTAATAGTATTTATCTTGATGCTATTTACTTATATTGCTCCGAGAATTCCCATTTTCAAGGATAATAATACCGGTGAATATGGTGCAAAGTGGGGAATAGAAACGATGAAATAGGAATTAAAAACCATATCTTAAGCAATTTGTTAAAGGGCAATATCTGTCTCTTTTTTAATCTTACACCAGCTAAAATTTCTGAACCTATCCGATAGGAAGTGTAAATTAATCCAAAAGGCAAAACTTATTTTAAGAGTTATTCTGTTTTTTAATTCCTAACAGATACCAAATACTTTTTCTAATTTCTGATAAACTTTTTCAGTCTCCTCACTCATGCAAAAAGTTCGAAAATCGTCTTGTTTGGGGAGCCAAGACATTCCCAGCCCTTTAGTCTTTAGCCGAAGGGCTTTTTATTTATATAAATATTTTCATAGGAAAGAAGGATTTTTGAAAAGGCTTGTAGTATATAATAAATCATACATTGAATTACGTTTATTTAGTAAAATGTTTGAAGTAAAAAAGGGGGTGATATTAAATGGGAGATAAAAATCCGAAAAAGTTGAAAAAAAAGAAAAAAATAATTAAGAAGGTTGCTGAGCAATCTAAAATCGCTACGGAAACAGTCTCAGTAAAGAAACCCAAAAAATAACAATAGAAAATAATTAAATCGTTATTTAGTAAAGAATAAGGCACGAGATGTATTTGCCCCTTGATTAAGTATTAAAAACAGGTGAAAGAAGCAGTTAGCATAATTGGAAAAAAAATGAGTATTAGTTGGCAGTCTCGAATGTCAAAAACCATAAATATTAGAAACATTTTAAAATACTTAATAAATTAAATAAAAATACCTATTGTCTCACCTACAAAAGTACTTAAGACTACTTTTGTATTAGTTGGAGAAAATTTAGGATATTAATCTATTAATTCTCCTTTCATAATTTTGGTTTAAAAAGCAATTCAATAAGCACTACTTAAGATCTTGTTTTAATATTAAAGAATTAACTAATTTAATCTACTATTTTCTATGGTCATATTCCCCTTAAAAGTTCTGAACGTGTCCCATAGGGGGTAATTGAGATAATCAATAGACAAACTTCTTTATTATTGGGATATTTATCCAGAAGCAATCATTGGATGATATAATATTTTAAATATCAATGAACCAATGATTTTACTATTTTTTAATTTAATAACTAACAAAATATTATTATTGGTATTGGTTAAAATTGAACAGAAAGGAATTAAGATTATGTTATATAGAACGATGGGGAAAACAGGTGTGCGAGTTTCCATCCTTAGTTTTGGCTGTATGAGGCTTCCGACAATTGATGGGATCTCTAATAGAATTGATGAAAAAAAAGCTACTGAAATGGTTCGTTATGCTATTGATCATGGAGTAAACTATTTTGACACTGCTTACCCTTACCATGGTAAGAATAGAAGCGAAGGAGGAGAGAGTGAACCTTTTATAGCCAGAGCTCTCCAAGACGGTTACCGGGAAAAAGTTTATCTAGCCACTAAGATGCCTAGTTGGTTGATTAAAAAAAAGGAAGACTTGAACCGATATTTTAACCAACAGCTTGACAGGCTTGAAACAGATCATCTTGATTTTTATTTGCTTCATGGTTTAAATAAAGAGGTCTGGAAGACTTATAAAGAATTGAATATTTTCGAATTTTTAGATAAAGCTATTTCTTCTGGAAAGATAAAATATGCTGGATTTTCTTTCCATGATGAAATTTTATTATTTAAAGAAATTGTTGATAGTTATGACTGGTCATTTTGCCAGATCCAATATAATTATTTGGACGAAGATTTTCAGGCTGGAAAAGAAGGACTTCTCTATGCGGCGAAGAAAAATTTAGGTGTGATTATCATGGAGCCTTTAAGAGGGGGCAAAATAGTTAACTTAATTCCAGAAGAAGGCTTAGAAATAATAAAACAGGCTGACACCAAGAAATCTATGGTAGAATTGGCATTAAAATGGGTATGGAAACATCCAGAAGTATCTACAGTATTAAGTGGTATGTCGGAAAAACAGCAGGTAATAGATAATATTCGCTATGCTGAGGAAGAAGAAAAAACATCTCTAACAGATTTGGATATGAACCTGATTAAAGAATTAAAAAAGATGTTTAGAAATAGAATTAAAATACCCTGTACAAGTTGTGGATACTGCCTGCCTTGTTCGGAAGGAGTTTATATCCCAAAGGTTTTTTCTTATTATAATAATTATTTTCTTTTTGAAGGTGATTCTCACCGGCAAAATGAAAAATCTATGTATAACTCACAACTCACTGACGAGGAAAAAGCTTCTAACTGTATTGATTGTGGCGAATGTGAAAAACAGTGTCCTCAAAATTTACCAATTAGAAAGGAGTTGAAAAAAGTTAAAACTCTGTTTGAAGATTAATATACTAGCATTAATGTTAAAAATATAATTTATAATTTTTAGAAAAGGAGAGAATATAGTGAATATACGTCATTAATATGGGATTAGGATTAATTCAAGGATTAACTGAATATTTTCCGATAAGTAGTTGTACTAGCTTAACAATTCGGTAACTTTCTTCAACTTTTCGTAAGGAGGTTTTATAATCAATAATAATATCAAATATTAATTACCTCTTCTAACTTATGGTACACTTCTTCAGTTTCATCATTCATACAAAAGTTGCGAAACTCGTCTACTAGCCTCCACCATTTAGAGATAAATATCAGCCCTTTGGTTTTTACCTCTACCTGAAGCCCTTTGTTTACAAGGCTTCCAGACCCCCTTCAGGAATGCCCTTTTAACGCACGTAGAGTGCCTTTAAACGGGTCTCAATTTTCGAAAAATCTGCAAATTCGACGTTT
The DNA here is from genome assembly GCA_035648055.1 of Atribacterota bacterium. Lineage (GTDB taxonomy): Bacteria > Atribacterota > Phoenicimicrobiia > Phoenicimicrobiales > Phoenicimicrobiaceae > Sediminicultor. The sequence continues at coordinate 1,210 of DASRMF010000063.1, read as the reverse complement.
TTTTTAGCCTTTTTTGGCTTCCCCGAAACTCTGTAACCCTTACAGGAAACCATTTTTGGATTTCAAGAAGGCAAAAATAGGTCAAAAAACACTCATTTTCCGAGGGTAAAAGTATAGGTTGAGGCAAAATAGGCGCTTAAAATCAAAATACGAAGCCCACCTTGAAACCCTTATTGTATAAGGCTTTCAGGAAGATTTTTTTCCACATTTTATCCACTATTTCCCCTCTATTATTGTGGCGATCCCCTCTGTCATTTCCACCTTCTCATATGTCATTCCCGCGCAGGCGGGAACCTATTCTTCTCTCTTTGCGAAGAGCGAAGCGATACGGCAATCTCTATTTTCCTAATTATTACCATACAGTAGGCATACCACTGTGATATAATTATGAAAATGGTGACACTGTAAATTCAAGTCAACAATTTGATAATTTTTAGCGAAAAACCTATGAGGTATGGGATTTGGGAGTTTTTTATAACATGTGTTCTTACTTTAATAATGGGTATAGAGCTAAAAAATAAGGATTGATCTATGAAAGATATAAAAAGAGTTAAGAGGTCTAAAGAAGAAGCAAAAATCAGCTATAACAAAATGAGCAGATGGTATGATTTATTAGCAGGACATAGTGAAAAAAGATTTCGAGATGTTGGTTTACAAAGACTAAATATCCAGGAAGGGGAAAGGGTTCTGGAGATCGGGTTCGGTACAGGACATTGTATCTTATCGCTAGCCCGGTCAGTTGGTGATACCGGAAAAACGTATGGGCTTGACCTATCAGATTTAAAATTATTAATGTAATTATGATGTCATTTTGGGGTTTGGATGTAGAGATTATTTTAGCTAATAAAACAGGAAAACAAAAAGCTAAACCAGAAGGAGCAAGAGGGGGTAGGGACAAATCCCGTTTTCTTTTTGGCTTAGCGAGAGTAATCGCTGGTATTCTTATAGGGAAAACAACAAATTATAAATGTTATGCTTGGGTAATAATATAGCGGGAATGAATCTATGATTAAGAAAATTTTTGGTTATCAAATTTGGCATTTAGCATTAGTAATAATTCTTATTACTGTCACACAGAAATTTATTTCCATCAGTTATGATACAACAAATGGTGAATTGTGAGAAGATAAATAGACACCTATTTTCATGAAGTAAAAATAATTAGAAGGGCTGTTTCTTTTGGAGAACATGAATTCTAAACGAATATCGG
>DASRMF010000062.1:0-8425 GCA_035648055.1 Atribacterota bacterium | reverse complement strand
TATTACGTAGTCGGCCATTTTAGCTTTTTCTTCCGTAGGTATTTGGGATTTTACTCTCTGTAAGGCTTCATCTTCGGATAAATTATTTCTTTTAATTAATCTCTTTATTTGTTCCTCTTTATCTATATAGACTACTATTATTTTATCCATAAATCTATCTATCTTAGCTTCATAAATTAAGGCAGCATCTATAATTAATACTTTTTCCTGGTTATGTGTTTTATTTTTTACTAAATTTATCTCTTTTATAATCATTTTTGTTATTTCAGGATGAGTAATTTCATTTAATTTTTTCAAGAGAGCATGATTTGCAAAAACTATTTTGCCTAATTTTTCTCTATCAATAGTCAGGTCTTTTTGTAAAATTTCTTTCCCAAATATTTTAACAATTTTCTTCCAGGCAGGTTTGTTTGGCAAAATCACACTATGACCAAGTTTATCAGCATCAATAATCTTAGCTCCCAAATCTCTAAACATTGATGCTACTGTGCTCTTGCCGCCTACAATTCCACCCGTAAGACCTACAATTAATGTCATGATGCCTCCCTTATTTAGTTAGCTGGTTACCTAGTTAGCTGGTTTAGTATTAATTCATTAACTAAATAACCAGCTAACTAACTTCTGCCCAATTACTACCCGTCTTCAAATTAACTTTTATGGGAACAAAAAGTTTTAAGCTATGTTCCATAATGTCCTTTATAATATCTTTGGCTTTTTCTAACTCTGGCTGGTAAATCTCAAATATCAATTCATCATGTATTTGAAGTAGTAATCTGCTTGTAAAACATTCTCTTTTAAAAGATTCGTTTATTTTAATCATAGCTAATTTTATTAAATCAGCTGCGCTTCCTTGAATTGGGGCATTGATAGCAATTCTTTCATTAAATTCACGGATATTTTTATCTTTACTGTTTATACCTTCTAAATATCTCCTTCGATTTAATAGAGTTATTACATACCCTTTCTTTCGGGCTTCCTCTTTTTCTCTTTCAATATATTTTTTTACACCTTGATATCTATAAAAATAATTATTAATATATTTTTCGGCTTCTTCTCTTCCTATCCCTAAATTGCGTGCTAACCCGTAACTACTCATTCCATAAATAATACCAAAATTAATCACTTTGGCCATCCTTCTCATCTGCTTGCTAATTATGTTTTGATCAATACCGAATATTTCCGAGGCAGTATGAGCATGAATATCTTCATCATTTTTAAAAGCATTAAGCAAACTTTCATCCTGAGAGAGATGGGCTAAAATACGCAACTCTATCTGAGAATAATCTGCAGATAGTAGTACAAATCCTTTCTCTGTAATAAAAGCCTTTCTAATTTCTCTTCCCATTTCAGTTCTAACGGGAATATTTTGAAGATTAGGTTCGCTACTGCTTAATCTTCCTGTAGAAGTAACAGTTTGATGAAAAGAGGTATGTATCCTCTTAGTTTTTCTATTTACCAATAAGGGCAATTTATCAATATAAGTATTTTTTAGTTTATCTAATTCTCTATATTCCAGAATAAAGGACACAACCTTGTGCTGGGGAGCTAAAATATTAAGTACCTCCGCATTAGTGGAATAGCCAGTTTTCGTCTTTTTTATTACTGGCAGTTTTAATCTTTCAAAAAGTACAACACTTAACTGTTTAGGAGAATTAATGTTAAATTCTGTTCCGGATAAATTATAAATAGTTTTTTTCAACTCTCCAAGACGGGAATCAACTTGTCGTGATACCTTTTTTAAAAAATCAATATTAACTTTGATACCATTAATTTCCATTTCTCCTAATACTTTTACCAAAGGCATCTCTATCTTTTTAAATAAAGAAATCAATTTTTTTTCTTCCATTTTTTCTTCTAAAATATCTTTTAATTTCAAAATATTTTGAGCATTTTCACAAGCATCTTCTATACCTGTGCTCATGATAGCCGTTTTTTTAATTTCTTTATCCTCGTTTTTAAAATATTTTAAGTATTCCCAAAATAAATTTCTTAAATTGTAATTCTCGCTTGAAGGATTTAACAAATAAGCAGCAATCATAGTATCAAAATTATTTCCTTCTAATTCTATTTTATGCCTACGAAGTAACACAAAATTAAACTTTAGGTTATGGCTAATCTTATCAATCCCTTCATTTTCAAAACACGGACGCAACTTACTTAAAACTAATTCGAGAGAAAGGCATTTGGAATTTTCTAGTAAATTTAAAGAAAATAACGGAATATAATAATTTTCATTACCTTTGAAACTGAGTGCAATTCCTAAAATATTTGTTGAAATAACATTGTCTGAGGAAGTTACTAAATAGAAAGAAAAATATTTTCTTTCTATAATTTTAGTAGCCAATCCCTCTAGTTTTTTTTCAGTATCAATTAAATTGTATTTCAACTTTGTATTTTCATGATTAATTTCAGGAGCAATCTTTTTTAATAGATTTTTAAATTCTAATTTTTTAAATATTTTCCATAATTCTTCGTAATTTGGCAATTTAACTTTAAAAGAATCAAAATCATATTCTATGGGAACTTCTCTTACAATAGTAGCCAACATTTTACTCATTTTAATCTGGTCTTCGTATTTCTTGATCTGTTCTCTCAAAGATTTTTTAGAAATTTTGTCGGTATTATTTAAAATATTATCTACGCTGCCAAATTCTTTAATTAAAGTCAGGGCGGTCTTTTCTCCTATACCCGGAACACCAGGAATATTATCAGAAACATCTCCCTTTAAGGCTAAAATATCTACTATTTTCTCAGAACCTACTCCGAATTTTTTCTTTATACCTTCTTCGTCATAAATTTTAACCTCGGTTACTCCCTTGACAGTAATCATTATCTTAGTGTGGGGAGAAACAAGCTGAAAAGCATCTTTATCACCGGTAACAATAATGGTATTACAATTTCTTTTTTCTGCTTCTTTCGCCAGAGTACCAATAACATCATCTGCTTCATAACCTTCTTTCGAACAAGTGGCGATATTATAATTATTTATAATTTCTCTAACTAGAGGGATTTGGCAAATTAGTTCATCTGGCATTTTCTTACGATGAGCTTTGTATTCTTTAAATTTCTTATGTCGAAAAGTTGGAACAGGTGTATCAAAGGTTATTACCATATAGTTTGGTTTTTCTTCTTCTAATAACCTAATTAATATCATAGTAAACCCGTAAACTGCGTTGATTATCTGGCCATAAGTAGTAGTTAATTGAGGTAAAGCATAAAAAGCACGATAGAGCAAACCTTGTCCGTCAACTAAGATAAATTTTTTCCCGGTATCCATAACTTTCTTCTTTCATTTTATTTTTTCTTGACAATAAATATCACTTAACCTATAATTTTTAAACAGAGACGCACATATGCCGGAGTGGCGAAATTGGTAGACGCACTGGACTCAAAATCCAGCGAGCCTCACGGCTCGTGTCGGTTCGACTCCGACCTTCGGCACCACTTTATTTAGTCGAGATCATCTAATAAATCATCATCATAAATCAGGGTTTGACCGATCAAATCAACTGCTTCTTGAGTTTCGCATTTGGGAACTAATATTTCTACATTTCCGTCCAATTCATCTTTCCTCACTTGTAACTGGTTTAAAATGGTTTCAATTCCATTTTCTTTTAATATTTTTTCTAAATTTCTGGCTAATAAAACATCTCTAGCAATATAAATAACTTTCCACATTATAAATAAAACCTCTAATAGTAATCTTATTATTCTTTAACGTTTTTCTGTCCATATTTTGCCATCTCCTAAAATACCACGAATCTCTTCGGTAAATTTATCATCAATGTTAACTGAATATTTTTTATCTATGGAGTGTAATGTAATTTTATCTTTATCTTTAAAATGAAGTACTACTTGACTTTTCCCTGGATATTCGTAAAACAATTCCTTTAACTTTCTTAAAAGATCAGGTTCATTTTTTTTAGTGTTAATCTCGATATGAAGTTCTTTAGCAAGATTCTGATTCATCTCTTTTGTTTTAGAAGTAGATTTTTTATTTTCTACATATTTTCCTAAAAGAGATATTTTCTCAGCAATTATTTTTGTCTTTCCCTCTGTCACGTCAAGCCGTCCTTCTGTTATGACAATCTCATCTTTATTTATAATTTCTTTACATTTTTCGAAAACTTTAGGAAATGCTATTATTTCTACTGTACCCTCTAAATCTTCTAAAGTAATAAATGCCATAAGATTCCCATTTTTAGTACTCTTTCTTTTAAAACTATTAATTACTCCGGCTAAAACCACTCTGCTTTTATCTGAATGGTTAGCTAACTCGATTGAGGTAGAAGTTATAATTTTCTTTAATTTTTCTTTATAATCATCCAGAGGGTGATAGGAAATATATAACCCTAACATTTCTTTTTCCATAGCTAATAGTTCATTTTTTGGAAACTCTAATACATCTGGTAGTCTATCCTGGTAATTACCGATATTTTTTTCTGTGCTATTTTTCTCGAAAAGATCAAAAATCGAAGTCTGTCCATTTCTTTTAGATTTTTGATATTCTTGCCCGTTTTTTAATGATACATCTAAAACCGCCAGCAATTGGGATCTTTTTGCACCGATAGAATCGAAAGCGCCACACTTTATTAAACTTTCGATTACCCTCTTATTTACTACTCTTAAATCAACTCTCTGACAAAAATCGAGGAAAGAAGTAAAATTAGAATCTATTTTGCGTTCTTCAATAATACTTTTTATAGCTTTCTCTCCAACATTTTTCACAGCAGCTAACCCAAAACGAATAGCCTTTCCCTCTACTACGGTAAAATTTACTAAACTCTGACTTATATCAGGAGGCAGTATTTCAATATTCATATTTCGGCATTCTTTTATATATAAAGCTACCTTATCGTTGTTTCCCATAATAGTGGTGAGTAAAGAAGCCATATACTCTACGGTATAATGAGTTTTTAAATAGGCAGTTTGGTAGGAGATAAAGGCATAGGATACGCTATGGGATTTATTAAAACCATATCCGGCAAAATAAGCAATCAAATCAAATATTTCAGCAGCTATATTTTTTTTAATATTGTTTTTTTGAGCACCTTTTATAAAAAGTTCCCTTTGTTTTTCCATCACTCCTTTCTGTTTTTTCCCCATAGCTTTTCGCAGGATATCTGCCTGTCCCAAAGTAAATCCGGCCAATTCACTGGCAATTTTCATAACCTGTTCCTGATAAACAATTACTCCATAAGTTTCCTTTAATATGGATTCTAATCGAGGATGTGCATATTTTATTTCCACAATTCCTTTCTTCCTATTAATGAAATCCTCGATCATACCGCTCCCCAAAGGTCCCGGCCTATACAATGCCAGTAAAGCAGTAATATCTTCTATGTTTTTAGGCTTTAACCTTTTAACTAAATCTCTCATCCCCTCGCTCTCTAATTGAAAAATACCAGCACAGTTTCCCTTAGATAACATTTTGTACACTTTTTTATCATCCAAGGGTAACTTGTTTATATCAACCTGCTCTCCCCGTGTATGTTTTATTATTTTTAAAGCATTACTTATTACAGTTAAGGTGCGAAGTCCCAAAAAATCCATTTTCAACAATCCCAGTTCTTCCAATTCAGCCATAGCGTACTGGGTACATATTTCTCCTTCAGCGGTCTTTTGTAGAGGAACGTAATCAGTCAGTGGTTTTTGAGAAAGAACTATGCCAGCAGCATGAGTAGAAGCATGTCGAGCTAAACCTTCTAAAGAAGAAGCGGTCTCAATCAACTTTTTTATATCCTCATCTCTTTTCATTAACTCTTTAATTCGGCTTTCCATTTTTAAAGCCTTTTCGATAGTAATGTTGGGTTCCCAGGGAATCATTTTAGCGATAGTATCCACTTGAGTATAGGGAATTCCCAAAGCCCTGCCCACATCTCTAACAGCAGCTCTGGCCGCCATAGTACCGAAAGTAATTATCTGGGCTACTTTATCATTACCATATTTTTCAGAAACATACTCAATTACTTCTTCCCTTCGTTCATAACAAAAATCAATATCAAAATCTGGCATACTGATTCTTTCAGGATTCAAAAATCTCTCAAACAGCAAACCATATGCCATAGGGTCAATGTTAGTAATATTTAGACAATAGGCAACTAAGCTTCCTGCGGCAGAACCCCGGCCAGGTCCCACCATAATTCCTTTTTCTTTAGCGTATCTTACAAAATCCCATACAATCAAAAAATAAGGTTCAAATTCCATCTTTTTAATAACTGAAAGTTCGTATTCTAATCTTTCCTCTAAGGGTTTTGTAATTTCAGGATATCTCTCGTTAAGCCCTTTGTAACAAAGCTCTTTTAAATAAGTGCTAATGTTATGCTCAGGAGGAACTTCAAATTCTGGTAACTGAGCGTGCCTAAAATCAATTTCTAAATTACATTTTTCAGCAATACGGATAGTGTTTTCGAGGGCTTGAGGAACTTTTGAAAAATTTTCATTCATCTCTTCGGGGGAATTAAAATAAAATGCATCGGTTGAAAATTTTAAACGTTTAGGGTCATTTAAATTAGTGGCTGTTTGGATACAAAGTAAAATTTCGTGTGCTCGAGCATCTTCCTTATTTATATAATGGATATCATTGGTCGCGACAAGAGGAATAGAAAGTTCTTGACTTATCTCAATGAGACTTTCATTCACAATTTCCTGTTCGGGAATACCATTTTTTTGTAATTCTAAATAAAAATTACCTTCTCCGAAAATATCTAAGAAATCAAGGGCTACTTCCTTGGCTTTTTTGATATCTTTCTGTAAAATGCATTGGGCAATTTCTCCCTTTAAACAAGCTGAAAGAGCAATTAATCCATTGCTATATTCTCTTAATATTTCTTTATCAATTCTTGGCTTATAATAAAAACCTTCTAAATAAGATAAAGTAACTAATTTTATTAAATTTTTATAGCCTTCACTATTTTTAACCAGTAGTATTAAATGATTAGGGGTTTCTTTTCTTTGTGTGGATCTATCAAGCCTGCTTTGATGGGCAACATACATTTCACAGCCAATAATGGGTTTTACTCCCTGTCGAATAGCCTCTTTGTAGAATTGTATAGCTCCATACATAACCCCGTGATCGGTAATAGCCAGGGCGGGCATCTTATGCTTTTTAGCTTGAGCAACTAATTCTGAAATTCGGCAGGCCCCATCTAACAGACTGTATTCGGTATGAGTATGTAGGTGAACAAAGTTTGCGTGCCGCACGACAAAAACCCCCAGCTTTAATCTTGTATCGCGTATTGCGTATTGCGTAGGAAATAAGACTTATAAATATACGAAATTCTGAACCAAAAACAAACATTTCTGTCATTGCTAGATCCGATTTATCGGAGCGTGGCAATCTCATTATTGAGTTAAAAAACTAAAAGCAAAAAATCATAATTCAAAATTCTATATGTTGTAGGGGCACAATGAATTGTGCCCCTACAACTGGCTTCCTTTTTCCTAATTATACGCTAAACGCTCTACGCTAGTTTCGTTACTTAAAAAATACCTGAGCCAATTCCCACCATTTTTTATCTACCACTTTAAGTTTACTTACCGCTTTTTCCAAAGGCACCCCTATTAATTCATTACCTTTAAGAGCAGCCATATAACCAAATTTTTCCTGGGAAATTAAATCTACTGCGGTAATTCCACATCTAAGGCTTAAGATACGGTCAAAAACCGTAGGTATTCCTCCTCTTTGCATATGTCCAATTGCGGCATGTCTTGCTTCGAGCCCTGTTCTTTCACTGATTAATTTACTTAATTGATTACCTATTCCCCTCTCCCTTAAAATCATATGCCCGAATTGATCTAACTCTTCTTTTTCTTCATCTCTTCCCGGGAGGATAACTCCTTCGGAAGTTACAACAAGAGCATACTTTTTTCTAGTGTAAACTCGTTGTAATTGTTTACACATTTCATCTATGTCTGTTTTATATTCCGGAATTAAAACCCAATCAGCTCCAGAGGCAATTCCAGTATAGAGAGCAACCCAACCAGCATGCCTTCCCATTACCTCTAAAATCATAACCCGATGATGAGAACGCCCGGTATCTTCTAAAGATCTCATAGCCTCTACTGCTCTAGTTACTGAACTGTCGAATCCAAAAGTAAAATCAGTACCAGATAGGTCATTATCCATTGTTTTAGGGGCACCAACTATATTAATTTTTTCCTCTTTAAATAATCGATTAGCTACTCCTAAAGTGTCTTCTCCACCCATAGCTATAATAGCATCTAATCCATAATTTTTGATAGTTCGTAAAACATTTTTAACCCCATCTTTTATTTTGTACGGATTTGTCCGAGATGAACCTATAAAAGTTCCTGCTTTATCTACTAATTCTTCCGCATCACTAAGAGTAATAGGGGAAACTAATCCTTCAACTAAACCTTTCCACCCATCGTGAATACCGAATGTCTCGTAACCAAAATCCCT
>DASRMF010000061.1:0-2345 GCA_035648055.1 Atribacterota bacterium | reverse complement strand
CTGGCTTTTAAGGATATGGCTCTATCTATACTCCCACATCTTTTGGAAAAAGCCGCTCAAAAATTAAAGCTTAACCAGGAAATAGTTATTTTAACCGCCACTTCCGGTGATACCGGGAAAGCAGCCCTTCAAGGCTTTGCTAATGTAGAAGGGACCAAAATAATAGTCTTTTTCCCTTACAAAGGGGTCAGTAAAATACAAGAAAGACAGATGCTCACTCAGGAGGGGGAGAATACTTATGTGATAGGCTTAAAGGGAAATTTTGATGATGCTCAGAGGGAGGTAAAGGAGATATTCGAGGACCCGGCTTTTAACAAAAAGATAAAAGAGAAAAATCGTACCCTTTCTTCCGCAAATTCTATAAACATAGGGCGCCTAATTCCCCAAATAGTATATTACTTTTATGCTTATCTAAAAATGTTAGGTGAGGGCGAAATCAGAAGCGGTGAGAAGATAAATATAGCTGTTCCCACCGGTAACTTTGGAGATATACTAGCGGCTTACTATGCTAAAGAGATGGGATTGCCGATTAACAAATTAATCTGTGCTTCCAATGAAAATAAAGTGCTGGCAGATTTTTTTGAGAGTGGAGTCTATGATAAACGAAGAGAACTAATTATGACCATTTCTCCTTCGATGGATATCCTGGTGTCCAGTAATCTGGAAAGATTATTATGGATGGTAAGCGAAAGGGATGCCCAAAAGGTAAAGAAGTTAATGGATTCCTTAAAAGAAAAAGGCTATTACCAGGTAGATTCCGAAATGAAGGAGAAATTAAAGGATTTTTATGGCGGGTTTGCCCCCCAGGAGGAATCCCGTCAATGTATAAAAGAAGTATTCGAAAAGTCAAAATATTTGATTGACCCCCATACAGCAGTAGCTTATGCAGTATATAAAAAATATGTTAAAGTAACTGGGGATAAGACCAAGACAGTTATTGTGGCCACAGCCAGTTCCTTTAAATTTACTAAAAGTGTGATGGAGTCAATAGATAGCCGATACAAAAAATTTAATGATTTTGAATTAATAGAAAAGATGTCCGACTTAACCCAAATTCCTATTCCGCCCGGGATAAGGAATATTGAGAAAAAACCTATCCGACACAAAATAGTTTGCGAAAAAGGGGAAATGAGGACAAAAATAACTAAAATCTTAACAGATAGAAAGGAAAAACTAAAATGAAAATATCTTTTTTGGGTGCTGCTAAAATAGTCACCGGGTCTAATTTTTTAATTGAAACCAAGAATACTAAATTTTTAATAGATTGCGGAATGTTTCAAGGAGGCAAATCGATTAACCGGATGAACTATGAACCTTTCAGCTTTAATCCCGGAGAAATAGATTTTATGGTTCTATCTCATGCTCATATGGATCACAGTGGGAGAATACCTAAGCTGACAAAGAAAGGTTTTAAAGGCAATATATATACTACTAAAGCAACTACTGATCTATGTTCTATTATGCTTCTCGACAGCGGACATATTCAGGAAATGGAAAATGAATGGGATAATCGGAAGAGGAGAAGGTCAGGAGGAAAGTTAAGGGAGCCTCTTTATACCGTGAAAGAGGCGGAAGAAAGCTTAAGACATTTTAAGCCGGTTCTATATAACCGGAAAATAGAATTAAACGAAGAAGTTACTTTAAGATTTAGAGATGCAGGGCATATATTGGGGTCCGCTATAATTGAGTTGTGGATAAAAGAAGATAATAGGGAGATTAAGTTAGTATTTTCGGGAGATTTAGGAAGGCGGGATAGGCCAATTTTGAGAGATCCTTATCTTATTGATGAAGCAGATTATCTGATTGTAGAATCTACTTATGGAAATAAACTGCACCACCCTTCAGAAGATGATGCCAAAAAACTAATCTCTATTATCAATACTACCGTAAAAAGAGGCGGAAATGTGGTAATTCCTTCTTTTGCAGTGGAAAGAGCCCAGGATATAATCTATGAGTTAAACAAATATTATACCGAATATATTAAAACTGAAGACCAGGATTTTTTAAGTGTCCCGGTTTATGTAGATAGCCCGCTAACTATCTCAGCGACAGAGATATTTTTAAGAAATCCGGATTGTTTTGATAAAGATACCTTAAAACTTATAAATATAGGGAATAATCCTTTAGATTTTCGTAATTTAAAGTTTACGCGTACCACAGAAGAATCTAAGCAGATAAATTTTTCTAAAGAAAGTAAAGTGATAATTTCAGCCAGCGGGATGTGTACTGCCGGAAGAATAAAACATCATCTAAAACATAATCTATGGAGAAAAGAATCCAGCATTGTATTTGTCGGCTATCAAGCAGAGGGGACTCTGGGTAGAAAGATAAAAGAAGGCGAGAAA
>DASRMF010000060.1:0-65707 GCA_035648055.1 Atribacterota bacterium | reverse complement strand
AGTATCGAGTGAAAAAAATTAGATTTCAGAGCGTTTAATGCTTTATCCTATACGCCCCTAATTTTCTCTTACTTCTAATTTCTTAACTAACCAATTATCTAGCTAACTAATTCTATACTTGATACGAATTAGATTTCTATCTCTTCCTTTCTTCACTGTATACTATATACTCGATACTATCTTACGTCTATTTATGTTATAATTTTAAGTGAATAAATTTTAAAAAGAGGTTAATCAGTTGGAAGTAATTATTAGTCATCAAAGTACTGATTTTGATTCCTTAGCTGCTATGGTAGCAGCTAAAAAAATATACAAAGACGCTCTTTTAGTGTTTACCGGATCAATAGAGAGAAATGTAAGAAAATTTATCTCTATGTATGGCGATTTGATAGAGATAACCCCTCTTAAGAAAATTAAGATAGAAGAAATTACTAAATTGATAATAGTTGATACTAGAATAAAAAAACGGATTGGTCCATTTGCAAATGTAATAAGTAAGAGAGATATGGAAATTCATATCTACGATCACCACCCCTCCACTGAGGATGATATTAAAGGGACTATTAATGCAATAGAAGAGGTAGGGGCAACGACTACCATAATATTGAAAAAAATAAGGAAAATGAATTTAGAAATTAGCCCTATAGAGGCAACCCTGTTTGCCCTGGGGATTTACGAAGATACCGGATCTCTTACTTTTTCGACTACTACAATTGATGATATAAATAGCATTTCTTATTTGTTTGGTAAAGGAATAAAATTAAAAGTTGTAGCAAATTTTATAAATATTGGCCTAAGTATAACTCAAAAAAAATTATTAAATAAATTACTGCTTTCTGCTAAAGAAATCTTTTGCAAGGGTGTACGCATTAATATGGCTAAAGCAGAAGTAAAAAATTACACAGAAGGCCTGGCTCTTCTCACTCATAAGTTAATAGAAATAGAAAATAGTGATGTTTTTTTTACTATAGTAAGGATGGCAGATCGAATATATGTAGTTGGAAGAAGTAGAACAAACTCTGTTGACGTTGATGAAATTCTAAAACAGTTAGGAGGGGGAGGTCACTTTCAGGCAGCTTCGGCAGTAGTAAAAGATTTATCCCTTGATGAATTAGAGAAAAAACTTATCAGAATCTTAGAAAGAAAAGTAAAACTGGGAAGTGTAGCGAAAGATATTCTGTCTTCACCGGTTAAGACCGTTGATACTTCAACTTCTATTGAAGAGACAAAAAAAATATTATTAAGATACGGGCATAACGGGATTCCGGTAGTAGAGGAGGGGGAATTAAAGGGCATTATAACAATGCAGGAAGTAAATAGGGCCAAACAGCATGGATTTGGAAAAGAGCTGGTAAGTAAATATATGTCCGATCAGGTAGTTAAAGTAAAATTGAATACCCCTTTAACTGAAATTCAAGAATTAATGATCGATCACGATATCGGAAGAATAGTAGTTGTTAACCAAGAAGATAAGTTGGTAGGAATTATTACCAGAACAGATTTAATAAGAAATTTGTATGGAGAAGGTCACATTCCTAAAAGATCATTTTCGACTTATGTTGAGACCAACAGGAAGATGGAGAGGAAGAGACAGATAGAATTAATAGAAAAAATATTTCCTAAAAGAGTTAAAAATGTCCTGAGTAAAATTGGGGAGATAGGTGATAGATTAAATTTTCCAGTTTTTATGGTAGGTGGATTTGTAAGAGACCTCTTTTTAGAGATTAAGAATTATGATCTTGACATTGTGGTTGAAGGAGAAGGAATAAAATTTGCCCGAGAGTTAGGCAAAGAATTGGGAGGAAGAGTTAGAAGCTACGAAAAATTTGGAACCGCAATAGTAATTTTAACAGATGGTTTTAAGATAGATGTAGCAACTGCCCGACGAGAATTTTATGAATATCCCGCGGCCTTTCCTAAGGTTGAGCTAAGTTCAATTAAAAAAGATTTATATAGAAGAGATTTTACTATAAATGCCATGGCTATCCAGTTAAATGAAAAATATTTTGGAAAATTAATCGACTTTTTTGGTGGGCAGAAAGATTTACGTAAAGGTATAATAAGAGTTTTATATAATTTGAGTTTTGTTGAAGACCCGGCGCGAATTATACGAGCAATAAGATTTGAACAGAGATATAATTTTAAAATGGAAAGAACAACAGAAGATTTCCTGAAAAAAGCCATTAATGATAAATTACTCTCCAGATTAAGAAAAAAAAGAATTACTGAAGAATTGATTCTGATATTAAAAGAAGAAAATCCATTAAAATCTTTAAAAAGAATGGAAAAATTAGGAGCATTGGAGTATATTCTTCCGGAAGTTGAGTTAAATGAAGAAATGGTTAAAAGATTAAATAAGGTAAAAGATAATTATAGATTTTGGAAATGTAATATGCCTGATGAGAAAATACAACTATGGATGATATATTTTTGTTCCCTGGTCAAAAATATAGAAAATAATCAAGTTCAGAAAATTTTCAAGAGAATAATATTTAAGCAAAAATATTTAGACAATATAAACTATGTTTATTTGAATTTAGACCAAATTATAAAATTTCTATCTCAAAAAGATGAAATATCACCAAGCAATATCTATGTAAAATTAAAAGGTTTGTCTAATGAAGCATTATTTTTAGCTATGATGGAAAGCTATAATGATATTGCAAAAGAAAGGATAGTTAATTATTTATTAAAATATAAAAAAGAAAGTTTATATATTTCAGGAAAAGAACTAAAAGAACTACAGATTAAGCCTGGTCCGATCTATTCACAGATTTTAGATAAATTATTTTGTGCTCAGTTGGATGGAGAGGCAAAAAACAAAAAAGATGAAATTAGATTTGTAAAAAACATTATAAAGGAAAGGAATAAGAAATAGAAAGATGTTGGACAATATATTTGAAATCGTCTGGAGCATACCGGCTGTTTTGATTGCTATTACTTTTCATGAGTACTGGCATGGTAGGATGGCTTATAAATTGGGTGATCCAACGGCAGCAGAAGCGGGAAGGCTTACCTTGAATCCTTTGGCTCATCTTGACCCTATAGGGACTTTGATGCTGCTTTTATTTAGATTTGGGTGGGCAAAACCGGTCCCGGTAAACTTTAACAGATTGAAGCATCCTAAAAGAGATATGATATATGTTTCATTGGCTGGGCCTATTGCCAATGTAGTAATTGCAGTAATATTTGCCCTTGTATTAAGGTTAAGTTATTCTCTTGTCGGGAAAATTACCATGGCACAAAGCAGCTCTTTTTTTAATCTATCGATAACGGTGCTAAAAGGATGGCTAATATTTCTACAGACAGGCGTAATAATAAATATAGCACTGGCTATATTTAATTTAATTCCCGTTCCACCTTTAGATGGGTTTAAGATACTGCTAGGCCTTTTGCCCTATCCTCAGGCCTATAAATTTGCAAAGTTAGAACGTTATGGACCAATTTTCTTATTAATTTTGGTATTCAGTGGTATAATTGGAAAAGTATTATTTCCTATTGTATTTTTTCTATTTCGTTTTTTAGTTTAAAATTAGTATCGCGTATTGCGTATTGCGTGAAGAAAATTAGGATTAAAAAGTAGGAACACGATGCATCGTGCCCACAGGAGCTAGAAGACAAAAAAAGTTTTGAGTTTTTTATCATGGGTTTTTACTATTTTCAATAATAAAAACAAGAGAGGAGTACTTTAAATGGCAGAAATAATTTTCAGCGGAATGCGGCCTACCGGCAAATTACACTTGGGAAATTACTTAGGTGCCTTAGAAAATTGGGTAAAACTTCAGGAAGAATATAAGTGTTTTTTTGGAGTAGTAGATTTACACGCTCTAACTACTGGTTATGATAAAACTGAAGATTTAAATAAAAATACTAAGGAAATGCTTATAGATTGGTTTAGCGCAGGTATTGACCCCGAAAGAAGCACTGTATTGATACAATCTTATGTCCCGGAACATGCAGAATTACACCTACTTTTTTCCATGATTACTCCCTTGCCCTGGTTAGAAAGAAATCCGGTATTAAAGGAACAGGTACGAGATTTAGGATTGAAAGACAATATTAGTTATGGTCTTTTGGGATACCCGGTTCTAATGGCTACAGATATATTGATCTACAAAGCGAATGCGGTACCAGTGGGAGAAGATCAGGTACACCACATAGAATTAGCTAGGGAAATAGCCCGGAGATTTAACAATCTTTATAAGAATATTTTTCCTTTACCCCAGGTAAAATTGACCAAGATTCCACGTGTGCCGGGAACTGACGGAAAAAGAATGAGTAAAAGCTTAGGAAATACTATTTCCATATCCGATTCTCCGGAAAAAATTAAAGCAAAAGTGAAAACAATGATAACTGACACCCAAAAAATAAGGTTGAATGATCCGGGACATCCGGATATTTGTATTGTGTTTACTTATCAGGAGATGTTTAATCCGCAAAAAACTGACGAAATATCTGCCGGGTGTAAATCAGGAAAATTGGGATGCGTAGAATGTAAAGAGAAGTTGGCACAGACCTTAGTAAACAAGTTTGAGGGTTTTAGGGAAAAAAGAAGATATTATGAAAAAAATCCAAAAATAATTAGAGAAATTGTAATCGAAGGGAGTAAAAAGGCAAGGCAAACAGCTAAACAGACTCTCGATGAAGCAAAAAGAGCTATGAATTTGTATTATGAATAATAAGGATGTTGGCTTTAAGATAAATATTAATGATTTAGATAGTTCTGTAGACGAATTATTGAGAAATATAAAAGAAGACATCATAGATATTGAAGAGGTACCTGTTACTGAAATAATAGATCAATATTTAAAATATGTTATTCAAAACAAGAGTACTATTGATCTGAGCATTACCGGTAAAACCATTGCTGAAATAGCGCTAATATTAAAAATAAAATCAGAAAATCTTCTTCCTAAACTGGAAGTTAAAACCAATGAAGAGGAAGATGATGAATATAATGATTTTATGATTTCAAAAGAAAAAGAGGCATATCTTCAGGAATATGATAAATTTCAAAAAGTGGTCAAATATTTAAAGGAAAGGGAAGGGACCCAAAATAATATCTATTTTCCGGCGATAGAAAACAATGATAAAGAAGATGGTGTAGAAATTCAGAAAGTTGATTTAGCAGATCTTTTAACTTCTTTGGATAAAGTATTACAGAATACAAAGAAAGAAGATTTTATACCCTTTAAAAAAAGGATTTTTACTACCGCTTCCAAGATGAAAGAAATAATTAATCTGTTGAAGGGCAGTAAAGAAGGATTATCTTTCGATTATTTCATGGAAAGGGCTCAGAGTAAGTTAGAAATTATTGTTATTTTTCTTTCTTTATTAGAACTTATATATTTAAAAAAGATAAGATGTTATCAGAAGAAAAACTTTGATAGGATAATGTTCAATTTGAAAGGAGATGCTTTAAAGTTAAAGAAAAATCAAGAAACAATTCAAAATGGAGCAATATAATAGAATGCTTATTGCTGGTATATAATAATCCATTAACCCTTGACAAGATAAAAGAGATTACCGATCTTGAGAAAAAAAGAAGTAGACCGATTATTAATGAATTAATCTCAAAATATAACGATGATGGTAGGCCATTTAAAATATATGAAATTGCCGGTGGGTATAAACTGGGAACCAAGCCACAGTACTCTGTCTGGGTAAAAAAAATCTTAGAAAATAAAAGAAAGCATCAAATTTCTAAAGCAGCCCTTGAAACTCTGGCTATTATTGCCTACAATCAACCGGTAACACGTTTAGAAATTGAAAAGATAAGGGGAGTAAGTTGCACAGGGGTTTTATTTAATTTACTAAAGCACAAATTTGTAAAAATTAGCGGGAGAAAGAAAGCACTTGGAAATCCTTTACTTTACAAAGTTACGGACTTTTTTTTAATACATTTTGGCTTAAAAAAAATTAATGATCTTCCTAAATTAAGCGAAATAGGGATTAAATAACATGATTGAAAGATTACAAAAATATTTGGCGGGAGCAGGGATTGCTTCCCGGAGAAAATGTGAAGAACTTATCCTTCAGGGTCGAGTTGAGGTAAATAACTTTGTCGTTACTGAGTTGGGAACTAAGGTTGATCCTCAAAAAGATATTATTAAAGTTGATGATAAATTAGTAAAATATAAAGAGGATAAGCATTATAGTTATATATTGCTAAATAAGCCTAAAGGTTATTTGACTTCTTTATCTGACCCTTTTGGCAGAAAGACAGTGATGGATTTACTGAAAGACGTAAAAGAAAGAGTGCATCCGGTTGGTCGATTAGATTATGATTCTGAAGGATTATTAATCTTTACTAATGACGGTGAGTTGACCTACGCCTTAACTCATCCATCAAAAGAAGTAGAAAAAGTTTACATTGTTAAATTAAAAGGGATCCCTTCCTCTGAAAAATTAAAATTTTTATCAAAAGGAGTAACTTTAAAAAACAATTATAAGTTGTCTCCCTGCAGTATTTACTTGTTAAACACTATTAACGGAAATGCCATATTAAAAATAAAAATAAAAGAAGGAAAGAAAAGACAGATTAGAAAAATGGCTGAATTCATTGGACATTTTGTCTTAAAACTGAGAAGAATTCAGACAGGTCCTATTTCCTTAAAGGACGTGAAACCGGGAGAGTATAGGTATTTAAATAAAGAAGAAATTAAAAGTCTGAAGAAAATTGTTTAGCAGTATACAGTATCGAGTATAAAATACAGTAATAAGTAATGTGTAATGAGTAATAAGATTATATTTATGAATGTGTAAAAACGGTTACTTATTACATGTTACTTATCACATATTACACATTACATCCATTGTTAGTCAATCGGTAAATTGGAGAATTGGTTCATTAGTTAATTGGAGAATTGATAAATTTATGAAAAAAAATGGTTTAATAATCGCAATAGATGGACCGGCTGCCGTAGGTAAGAGTACTATGGGTAAATTAATTGCTCGTGAATTGGGCCATACATATATTGATACAGGAGCAATTTACCGGGCGATAACCTGGAAAGTTTTAAAAAATAATATTGACATAAACGATGAAAATATGATTTCCGATATAGTTTCAAACACCTGCATAACTATCAAAAAAACAAATACTAATAGTTTGAAAGATTATTACCATATCTTTGTTGACGAAGAAGATGTAACTGAAAAAATACGCGATCCAAAAATTGATCGAAATGTTTCTCAAATAGCTAGACTACCCAAAATAAGAAAACAGTTAATTCATTTACAGAGAAAATTAGCCAAAAAAGGGAATATTGTAATGGAAGGTAGAGATATAGGTTCGGTAATTTTACCAAAAGCAGATTTAAAATTATATTTTACTGCTTCTGAGGAGGAAAGAATTAAGAGGAGATATAAAGAACTTATAGATAAAGGTTATAATTTGGATTATGAAGAAGTTAAGAAACAGATAGTACAGAGAGATAAAATCGACAGCAAGAGAAAATATGCTCCTTTGATTAGGGCAAAAGATGCTATTCTTATAGATTCTACAGAAAAAAGCATTGAGGAAGTTAAAGATGAGATTTTAAAGATAATAAAAAGCAAAAAAAAGACAGAGGAAAAACAAATTGAAAATAATATTATCTAAAAAAATGGGGTTTTGTTTCGGAGTTAAAAAATCTGTAAACTTAGCAAAAAATGCCTTAAAAGAAAGAAAAGATAATCTTTATATGCTGGGATCAATAATAAACAATCCCCAGGTTATAGAATATTTTACAAAAAAGGGAGTAAAGATAGCAAATAATTTAGATGAAGTTCTGAAAGAAAGCACGATTATAACTAGGGCGCACGGTATTTCTCCCACAATCCTTAAAAAGGCCTACCAAAAAAAATTATCTGTAGTTGATACTACCTGTCCATATGTTAGAAAAGCCCAAAAGATAGTAAACCGTTTATACAAAAAGGATTATTTTATAGTTATTTATGGGGATAAAAAACATCCGGAAGTAATAGGTTTATTGGATACGATTCAAAATAATGCTTTAGTGGTAAATTCAATTCACGAGGTAGAGAGAATAACTACAAAGAAAAAAATTGGTTTTATATCTCAAACCACCAAAAATGTTTATGATTTTTATAAATTGGCATCTTCTTTGTTAAACAGAGCTGAGGAATTAAGAATATTTAATACAATATGTAAATCTACAACAGAAAGACAAAAAAGCGTACTTGAGTTAGCGAGTGAAGTAGATGTGATGTTGGTGATCGGAGGAAAGGAAAGCGCGAATACAACCCGATTAGCAGAAATAAGTAAGAATCAGGGAGTAAAGACCTATCATATAGAAACTAAAAACCAACTAAAATATAAATGGTTTCATCCTAAAGATAAAGTTGGAATTACCAGTGGTGCCTCTACTCCTGATTGGATAACTAATGAAATTATTGATAAACTTAAAGAATGGTATGGTTAAGCACTTTTCTTTACTTTGCCGGCCTTTAAGCATTTAGCGCAGACATTAATTCTTTTTACGGTAGAATCAATATTAACTTTTATTTTTTGAAGATTGGGATGCCACATTCTTTTAGTAACTCTATGAGAGTGGCTTATTTTATTGCCAAATTGCGGACCTTTACCGCAAATATCACATTTTGCCATTTTATATTTCCTCCTGTTAGTTATAAAAAATATTTAACAGTAGCTATTTTATCATATTATATGAAGTCTTGGCAAGTAATTATTTAAAATTCACGACATTTGGTTAGCTGGTTATTTGGTTACCCGGTTAATTAGTTAAGGAAAGAAGAAGAAGAAGAAGAAGAAGAAGAAGAAAGAATAAGGGAGCCAGCAGTCAGAATTCAGAAGCCAATTTCGTATCGCGTATCGCGTATCGAGCATTGCATTAAGAAAAATAGCAGATAGCATGTATAGTTGGATAGTTGGTTAAGAAAACCGAAAATCGTAAATTGATTTCTTTATCTAAAACTAACAACTAAAAACTAAAAACCAGTAACTAAAAACTAATTTGACTTGCTGACAGGGTAATTGAATAACTACTACACGATACTCGATACGCAATACGAGTTGAGGTGAAATTATGAGAATTGTTGCTGGAAAAAATAAGGGTAATATATTAAAATCGCCTAAGGATTTATCTGTTCGTCCTACTTCTGAAAAGGTGAGGGAAGCTTTATTTGATATTTTAGGAACATCTGTCAATGAAACCTGTTTTTTAGATCTATTTGCAGGCACCGGTGCAGTAGGAATCGAAGCCTTAAGCAGGGGAGCAAAAAAAGCAATCTTTATTGAAAAAGAACAAAAATGCATAAAAATTATAAAAGATAATTTAGAAAAAACAGAAAATAGCCAAAATGCTATAATTTACAAGATAGATTTTTTGTCCGGTTTAAAACTATTAGCTAAAAAAAATTATTTATTGGATTTTATCTTTCTTGACCCTCCTTACGACAAAGGACTGGTAAACATATCTCTATTAGAGATATCAAAATTCCCTATATTGAGGCACAATGGTTTGGTGATTGCTCAACATTACAAAAAGGAAAAAATTATGGAAAAATTAGCTAATTTGAGGTTAAATAATCAAAGAAGATACGGAGAGTGCTTTCTATCTTTTTATGAATATGTTAATATTTAATTAGTTAACTAGTTAAATGGTTAGGAGAATTAGCGTAGAGCGTATACAATTAATAAATTGGTTAGTTAACTGGCTAAGAAATTGGAAGTGAGAGAAAATTAGGGGTGCATATGATAAAACGTTTAGCAATTTGAAATCTAATTTTCTTCACGCGATACTCGATACTGTCTGTATTTTAAGGAGGGAAAAATGAAAATAGCTGTTTATCCAGGTAGTTTTGATCCTGTTACTAATGGCCATCTAAACATTATTGAAAGAACCACAAAAATTATTGATAAATTAATAGTAGCAGTAGCAGTCGATTCTAAAAAATCAACTTTGTTTTCAGCCCAAGAAAGAACAGATATGATAAAAGAGGTCACCAAGAATTTGGAAAATGTTGAAGTACTGTCATTTTCCGGTTTGTTAACTGATTTTGTGAGAAAAAATAAAGCAAACATTATAATCAGGGGGATGAGAGCTATCTCTGATTTTGAACATGAATCCCAATTGGCTTTAATGAATAAAAGACTTGCTCCGGAAATTGAAACAATTTTTATGGTTACTTGTTCCAGGTATTCCTACTTAAATTCCAGTATAGTTAAAGAAATAGCAAGTTTAAATGGCAACATATCCCAGTTGGTCCCGAAAATTGTAGAGAAAAAATTAAATACATTATTTATTAATAAAAAAGCTTAACAAATCAATTCCATCGTTTTTTTATAGAAAATATTTATTATTAAATCGGAGTAAAAATCTACCTTTAGAATAAAGAGAAACAATGTACTATTTCAAAAGATATTTTATAATTATTATCATCACATTTCTAATTTTACTTAGTCTAATCCCGACCCCCTATTACCTGGTAATCCCCGGGCAGGCCATCAATCTTAGTGAAAAAATTACGGTAGAAAATGGCGAAAAAGACGCTAAAGGCCAATTTCTGCTCACTTCAACTGCCATAATAAAAGCAAATTTGTTATTATATCTTTATGGTTTTTTTGATCCTAATATCGATTTAAAAAATAGAGATGATGAAACATTATTGAATATAGCTAAAAAAGATCATACTAATATAATGGAAAAATTAATGCAGGAAAGCCAGATGAATTCTAAAGTTGTAGCTTTAAGGAAAGCAGGGTATACTCCGGAAATATCTGGAAGAGGAATATTGATTAACGGAATATTGGATAACAGTTCGGCAAAAAATAAATTATTATCGGGTGACGTGATTACAAAAATTGACGAGCAACCGGTTTATACTCTGGAAGAATTTTCAGAAATTATTAGAAGTTATAATTCAAGCCAAATAGTTAGAATTACTTTTTTAAGAGATAACAGTACTTATTCATCATCAATTTCTCTTATTGAACTTCCTAGCGCTGAAGATGAAACAGGAGGAATAGGGATAGGTGTCTATGCTGATACTAAAGATCTTCAATGCAGGTTCCCTTTAGAAATAGAAATAAATTTAGAAAAAATAAAAGGGCCTTCTGCTGGTTTGATGATTGCCTTAGAAATATTGAATCAATTAACCGAAAATGATCTAAGCAGTAGCTTGTTGGTTGCCGGAACCGGTAATTTAAGTATGGATGGGAGAATAACCGAAGTAGATGGAATTAAACAAAAAATAATATCTGCAAAAAAACATAAAGCTGATGTATTTTTAGTCCCTCAAAAAAATTATCCAGAAGCTCTTAAATTCAGTCATGGTATTAGAATCATTCCGGTTGATGATTTTGATGATGCAATAATGAAATTAATAAAATTATAAAGGTGAAAAATTATTATGAATGATAAGAAATAATCTAGTCTTTTTTTATTACTATTTTGTGGGTAAAATCAAGTCTAGCCACCCTATCTTCTGCTTTTTCATTAGCAAGAACATATATATCAGTAGCAAGAATGTCATGTTCGAGCATCTTAATTAATCTATTTCGAACATTGTTATTTTCCTCAGAGATTGTTTGCCTTAAATAATTTGATAATTTACTGATTAATGGTGTAGAAGAAATTTTTTTAATGGTTCTTAATAGAGTTTTCCCTTTCCTGGAGAATCCCAAAACCCTTGCATATAAAGGTCCGCATCTATTAAATATTTTTACATCTTTTTTAGAGAGGTTCATCATAAGGTGTAGGATTATGCGTTGAATTTTAGTACGGGTGTATCTCCTGGTTTTAATTGAATTAATTAATTGCTCAACGGTGCAGGATTTTAAAGATGCTTTCTTTATTCGATTTTCCAATCCCTCGGTTACTCCCTGAATATGAGAAATGTCTTCCAATGGCATCTTTCTCAGGGTAGCAAGAATATATTGCCGGAAAGAATCGAAGGTGATAGGGCCTCTACCTTCTCTTAATTCTTTCTCTAATATAGGAAATTCTGATTGAGGAATGGTTGATTTTATTTTATCATTTAGTATAAAAAGGTCGGTTTTAGGGGAGCCCAAGCTATTTAGTATTTCATTTCTAATAGAGGTGGCACTGGAAATTTTACCTTTAATATTCTTTTGATGATAACCTGCTCCTATTCTTTTTATGGCTATAGGTTTGATTTTGCTCTTTAAATTTATTAGATGTTTTATATATTCTAAAGCTAAAATATTATTGGGGTGTTTTAGTAATGTACTTAGCTCTAAAGGTGATATTTTTTCTAAACCTTCTATTCCGAATATCCTATGATACTCACATAAGGCCTGAGCCCTTGCCCTTGGAAATTCGTATCCGTTTTTACTATTATGTACTATCAGTTCTTTATATTTCTGTGGTTCAATATGCAAAAAATTGCTTACAGAGTAAAGGGTATCAAGATTATCAGTTTCACAGCCAAAACATAGATAATCTATAATCTGAAGCGAATCAAGTAA
Organism: Atribacterota bacterium; assembly: GCA_035648055.1. GTDB lineage: Bacteria > Atribacterota > Phoenicimicrobiia > Phoenicimicrobiales > Phoenicimicrobiaceae > Sediminicultor. The sequence continues at coordinate 53,253 of DASRMF010000060.1, read as the reverse complement.
TTTGACTGCTCCAAAGGCAAAGCCGTTTGCATCCTGAGTAGAAAAAACAAAAGGCAGCTCAATTATCAGATCAACACCGGCATTTAGTGCCATCTTTGTTCGGGCCCATTTATTTATAATTGCCGGTTCTCCTCTCTGCAAAAAGTTTCCGCTCATGACTGCCACTACATAATCTGCCCCGGTTATTTCTTTTGCTTTAAAAAGATGGTAAAGATGGCCATTGTGAAAAGGATTATATTCAGTAATTATTCCTAATATTTTCATAAGATTTCTCGATTTAAAAAATATTTTATGTTATAATTATACAAAATTTGCAATAAAATTGATAGTAACATTTTCGTATATAGTATTGCTTATATCGTATTGAGTGATGAAAATAGAAATCAGAAATCAGAATATAAGAAATATTGTGTATTGCGTAAGAAAAAAAAGAAAGATGTCAAGGGAAAGAAGTTAGAATAAATATTTATTAGAAGGAGAAGATAAATGAAACTTTCACAACTTATTCGAGAAAAAGCCAAAAAAAATCCTAAAATCATTGTGCTTCCGGAAGGAGAAGAGCCGCGAATGATTAAAGCGGCAGAAACTATTATCAATGAAGGTATTGCCAGTTTAATACTTTTAGGGAGAGAAGAAAATATTAAATCTAAAGCCCGGGAATTGGGGGTAGAATTACCAGAAGAAATAGAAATAATAAACCCCAAGGATTCTAAAAAACTGAAAGAATATGCAGAATCTTATTATCAACTTCGTAAAAATAAAGGAATGAGCTCAGACGAAGCTTATCAACTATTGGAAAATCCTCTTTATTTTGGTGCATTAATGGTCTATCATGATGATGCAGATGGTTTGGTTGCCGGTTCTGTTAATGCCACAGGAGACGTTTTTAGACCAGCTTTACAGACTATAAAAACAGCTCCCGGTATAAATATTGTTTCCAGTTCTTTCGTTATGGTGGTACCAGATTGTCCTTATGGAGAAAACGGAGTTATGGTTTTTGCTGACTGTGCTTTAAATCCGGAACCCAATGCCGAACAGCTTGCAGATGTTGCCATCGCCAGCGCGGCAACCGGAAAAGCGCTGGTTGGCTTTGAACCAAGAGTGGCAATGTTATCTTTTTCCAGCAAGGGGAGTGCCAAACATCCTTTAGTGGAAAAAGTAATCGAGGCTACTAAAATTGCCAAAGAAAAGAAACCGGAGTTACTTATTGATGGAGAACTTCAGGCTGATGCCGCATTAATTCCCTCAATCGGAGAACGAAAAGCTCCAAACAGTAAAATAGCCGGAAAAGCTAATGTCCTGGTATTCCCCGATTTAAATTCTGGAAACATTGCTTATAAATTAATAGAAAGATTAGCTAAAGCTGAGGCTATAGGTCCCATCTCTCAGGGGATGAGAAAGCCGGTTAATGACCTTTCTCGAGGTTGTAGTGCTGAAGATATAGTTAATGTGGTAGCTATTACCGTCTTACAAGCAGGAGAAGTATAAATATATAAAATTAGCGGATAGCGTTTAGCGTATCGAGCAAAAAGATTGAAATCAGAAGCCAGAAAAAATTATAACACTTACCGACTAAATAATTCTTAACGAGATACGAATTACGCTGTCTACTAATTTAATTGGCAAATTGGTCAATCGGAGAATTGGTTTATTGGTCAATCGGCCAATTATTACAATAAAAATAAGTAAATAAGTTAGCAAGTTTATAGTAAAAAGAAGAAAATTAGAAAGGTGAAAACTATGATCATATTATCTTTCAACTGCGGCAGTTCCTCGGTAAAATATGAACTTTATAATTGGAAAAACCAGGAAATAATTGCCAAAGGTATAGTAGAGCGAGTCACCATAGAAAATTCTTTCTGCGTTCATGAGGTCAATCATAAAGAAAAAGTTACCATAGAGCATGATTGTCCTACCCATAAAGAAGCTGTAAAATTAATCATAGATAGCCTTATTCATCCGGAATATGGTGCCATAAAGGATTTATCCGATATTGCCGCTATCGGCCATAGGGTAGTCCATGGTGGTGAAAAATTTTCCAAATCGGTAATCATCAACCAGGAGGTCCGAAAAACCTTTAAAGAACTTGCCGGTCTCGCTCCATTACATAATCCCCCTAATATTATGGGTATCGAAGCAGCCATGGAACTATTACCTGATATTCCCCATATGGCCATTATGGATACTGCCTGGCATCAGACTATGCCTGACTATATCTATAATTATGCTGTGCCCTACCAGTGGTATGAAAAATACGGGATAAGAAGATACGGTTTTCACGGCACCTCATTACTATATGTAGCCAAAAGGGCAGCGGTTCTCCTGAATAAAGACCCCTTCAAATGCAATCTAATAAGCTGCCATATCGGAAATGGAGTAAGTGTGAATGCAGTAAAAGATGGTCTGTCTTATGATACCAGTATGGGATTTACTCCCTTAGAAGGAGCCATTATGGGGACCAGAGCCGGAGATCATGATGCTGCTCTGGACTTCTACGTCATGCAAAAAGAAGGTTATTCCCCCCAAGAGATGGATGCCATCCTAAACAAAAAAAGTGGAATATTGGGTATAACCGGTAAGTATGTAGATAGAAGAGATGTAATTAAAGCCGCCTCCAATGGAGACAAAAGAGCCCAATTAGCCCTGGAGATGGAGGCCTACCGGTTGAAAAAATATATTGGTGCCTATACCGCCGCCTTAGGAAGAGTAGATGCTCTGGTCTTTACCGCCGGAGTAGGGGAGATGAGTCCTATTATTCGTGGTAAGATATTAGAAGGACTGGATATCCTGGGAATCAAATACGATCCCGAAAAGAACAGATTAGCCCGAACCAGGAATGCTGAACTGGATATCTCTGCCGATGATTCCCCGGTAAGGATATTTATTATCCCCACCGATGAAGAATTGGTCTTTGTGGAAGATGTAGTAGCCTTACTGGAAGGTACTTATGATATTCATACTAACTTTAAATATACTTTTCAAGATAAAGATTACAAGAATTTAATGAGAAAGAAGGCCTTTGAAAAAGAATGCAAAGAAAAGCCCGACTTATCTAAAATAAAGGCTAATAGAAACAATTAGAAAAATTAAAAAATAATTTGCTTTTTTCAATAAGAAATTATATACTTTTAAAGTTATCAAGATAGTTAGCCTGTTAGTTGGTTAACCAATTAACTATTTAACGAACAGAGATATACAATTAAACTATATTATGACAAAAGGAGGTATACGCTATGCCGATGCCCAAAAGAAAAACATCAAAATCCAGAAGAGACAAGAGACGCACACACTGGAATTTGAAAGAAGTAAACTTAGAGGAATGCCCGAGATGCCATGAGATGAAATTACCTCACAGGGCATGTCTTGAATGCGGTTATTATAATGGAAAAGAAATTATTCCAACTTCTGAGAAAAAAGATAAAAAGAAATAAATTATAAAATATCATTATTATTAGAATTATTAGATATGAGAAAGTGTCACAGTTAATTTATTAGATTGTGGCACTTTTTTTATTTCCATAATATAAATTTATTGTAAACTTTAATAGAGTAGTTAGACAAAAAGACCAATATTACTTTTTCTGTCTTCTTTCTTTTTTCCTAACTATGCGCTCCACGCTATAATTTTACTCGATACTTTACAAAAATGCTTGATTTTTAGATACGACTAATATATAATACTTACAATTAGTAGTTACTAATAATAGGTGCTATTAATGAAAATAAAATAGGCGGCTGATAAAATGATTCAAAATTTAAGTAAATTGGAAAGGCAAAGAGGAATAAAAGAACATATTTCGAATGACCCATTTTTGTCTGATAAAAAACTTGCTGAATTATTTAACTTTAGTGTGCAAACTATTCGATTAGATAGACTAGAAATGGGTATTCCTGAAATGAGAAAACGAATAGTGCAAGTTGCCAAAAATACTTCCTCAAGTGATAAGGTAAAATCTCTGAGTAAAGAAGAGATAGTTGGCGAATTAGTAGATTTTGAGTTGGGTAAGAATGCCATTGCCATCCTAAAAACTACAAAAGATATGGCTTTTAACAGAACTGGGATAGTTAGAAGTCATTATATATTTTCTTTAGCTGATTCATTGGCAATTTCCATCATTGATGCAGAAGTAGCTTTAACCGGGGTTGCTCGTTTAAGCTATAAAAAACCTGTATATGCCGGGCAGACTTTGGTAGCCAAAGCAAGAATTGCTCGTAACAAAGGTAATAAATATTTAGTATCAGTTCACGTAAAGGCTGACCAAAAAGAAGTATTTACGGGAAAATTAGTAATTTTTACCGTTGATGATAACCTAAAAAAGGAGAAAAACTAAATGAAAATAGCTCTTGACGCCATGGGAGGGGATTACGCCCCTGAAGAAGTTGTGAAAGGTGCAGTTTTGGCCTTAGAAGAAAGAGACTTAGAGATTATTTTATTAGGTGATATAGAGAAAGTTAAAGAAGAGTTAGTAAAATATAAATATAATAAAGATAAATTATCGATTATAAATTGTAAAGAATATATTGAAACAGGTGAATTTCCTTTAGATGCCATACGGAACAAAAGGGATTCTTCCATAGTAGTAGGCACAAAATTAATCAAAAACAATCAAGCTGATGCTTTTATTTCTGCCGGAAATAGTGGGGCGGTTATGGCTGCGGCATTATTGGAGTTAGGGTGTATTCCTAAAATACACCGTCCAACCATTGGTGCCATTTTGCCCTCAGCAAAAGGGAAAGTATTGGTATTAGATGTGGGTGCCAATGTTGATTGCAAGCCGGAACATCTACCTCAGTTTGCCCTTATAGGAAGTAAATACGCTAAATATATTTTAGGAATAGATAATCCAAAGATAGGGTTGTTAAATATTGGTGAAGAAGAAAATAAAGGAAATAAATTCGCTCAAAATGCTTATAAAAAATTAGAAAATGCCAATATTAATTTTGTAGGAAATATTGAAGGTAAAGATATTTTTAAGGGGAAGGTGGATGTAGTAGTATGTGATGGATTTACCGGCAACATATTGTTAAAATCTTCAGAAGGGTTAGCCAAGATGCTTTTAACCGAGATTAACAAAATGGTCATCAGCCAACTTCCACAAAATCAAGAAATGGATAAAATAAAGGAAAAATTTATGAATTTGGTAAAAATGACCGATTATACTGAACACGGCGGATCTCCTCTGTTAGGTGTAAACGGATTATGCTTTATTTGTCATGGACGGTCAAAAGCAAAAACTTTTAAAAATGCCATACTCAATACCGGCAAATTTATAGATGCTAACATAGTTGAACACTTTAAAGAGATATAAATAAATAAAATAATTCAATAAGAAGAAGGGAAAGATATTAATTAATGAAAAATATGCAAAATGTTAAAATAATTGGAACGGGTTCTTATGTTCCCACAAAAATTCTGACCAATGAAGATTTGGAAAAAATGGTTGATACAAATCACGAATGGATTATCACCAGAACCGGCATCGCTGAACGCCATATAGCTGAAGACAATGAAGCTACTTCAGATGTAGCTTCAAAGGCAGCTTTAAAAGCCATAAAAGATGCAAATATTAAACCCGAGGAGATTGATTTAATAATTGTTGCTACCAATTCTCCGGATATGGCTTTCCCGGCCACCGCTTGCCTGGTTCAAAAAAATATTAAAGCTGTAAATGCCGCAACCTTTGACCTGCAAGCAGGATGCACCGGTTCGGTTTATGCCTTGGTTACTGCCTGGCAATATATTGCTACCGGTTTTTATGATAATGCCTTAATAATTGGAGCAGAAACTCTCTCAAAACTTGTTGACTGGACTGATAGAAATACTTGTATTCTTTTTGGTGACGGAGCAGGGGCAGCTGTTTTAAAAGCAAACCAGGAGGAAGGAATCCTTTCCGGTTGTTTAAAAGGAGACGGGTCAAATGATGATTTGATTATGTTACCCGCCGGTCTTTCCAGGAACCCTGCTTCTCATGAAACTGTAGAAAAGAAAATGCATTATGTTAAGATGAAAGGAAATGAAGTATTTAAGCTTGCGGTTAAACACATGAAAAGAACTACTGTAGAAACTTTGGATAAATGTAATCTTTCGGTAGAAGATGTAGATTGTTTTATTCCGCATCAAGCTAATATCCGAATTATTTCCGCACTAACCAGAGTTTTAAAAATAGAAAAGGATAAAGTTTTTGTAAATTTAAATAAATATGGAAATACTTCAGCTGCTTCTGTCATGATTGCTCTTGATGAAGTAGCAAAAGAAGGTAAGATTAAAAATGGTGATATTGTAGTACTGACCGCATTTGGTGCCGGTCTAACTAGCGGATCCATTATTTTAAAATGGCGCAAATAATTTCGATAATATATAATAGAAAAGGAGTTACAAAATAGACAATGAACAAAATAGCCTTTGTTTTCCCCGGTCAGGGCTCTCAAAAAGTAGGAATGGGAAAAGATCTAATAGAAAATTATCCGGAAGCGAAAAATTTAATTAATAGGGCGAATGAAGCTCTAAAAGAAGAAAGAGTAGATATTGGCAAAATCTGTTTCGAAGGTCCGGAAGAAGAATTAAAAAATACGGTTAATGCTCAACCGGCAATTTTAACTGTCAGTACAATTTTGTGTAAATTGTTAAGAAAAAATAAAATTGAACCCTCTATAGTTGCCGGACATAGCTTGGGAGAATATTCAGCACTGGTAGCTAGTTCTGCTATTAAGTTTGAAGATGCAGTGAAGTTAGTGAGGAAAAGGGGAGAATACATGCAAAATTCAACTCCGGCAGGAACTGGTTCAATGTTAGCAATTATCGGCTTAGAAAAAGATGAGATAAGTGAAATGTGTGAAAAAATTAAGGATATTGGGATAGTAGAAATTGCTAATCATAATTCTCCAACGCAAATTGTAGTTTCCGGTGAAATTAAAGCATTGGAAAGATTATCTGTAATGGCCAAAGAGAAAGGAGCAAGGCTGGTAATACCTTTAAAGGTAAGTGCTCCTTTTCACTCATCATTTATGGAAACGGCCAAAGAGAATTTAGCAAGATATTTAGAAAAAGTAAAAATAGATAATCCTAAAATACCTGTAAGTTGCAATGTTACTGCTGATTATATTAAAAATAAAGAAGGGGTTAGGTCAGCTCTAATTGAACAAATGACTCAACCTGTAAAGTGGGTTGATTCCATAAAAAAAGTGAGTTCCGAAGGCATTAATTGTTTTATAGAGGTAGGCCCCGGGAAAGTGTTGAAAGGATTAATTAAGCAAATTACTCCCGAGTCTGAAGTCTTTAATGTATTTGATTCGAATTCTCTTCAATATGTAATTGAAAAAATGGGGGAGGTCTTATAAAATGGGACTATCTGGAAAGGTTGCTTTAATTACCGGGTCTGCCCGGGGAATAGGTAGGGCTATTGCCCTGGAATTAGCACACCATGGAGCAAATATAGTTGTTAACGATATTTCACCAAAAAGTGAGATTGATAAAACTTTGGAAGAAATCAAAAAAAGTGGTAATATGGCAATTGGGATAAAAGCTGATATAACCGTATTTGATGAAGTTGATAGAATGGTGAAAGAGGTTATAAATAAATTTGGGAAAATAGATATATTGATAAATAACGCTGGAATAACCCGCGATGCTCTTTTAATCAGGATGAAAGAAGAAGATTGGGATGCAGTGATAAAAATAAATCTAAAAGGTACTTTCAATTGTTCCAAATCTGTGGCAAAATATATGATGAGGCAAAAGAGCAATGATAAAATTGTAAATATATCCTCAGTTATCGGATTAGTGGGAAATATCGGTCAGGTTAATTATGCCGCATCAAAAGCAGGGATAATAGGATTAACTAAATCAATGGCAAAAGAACTTGCTTTGAGAAATATAAATGTAAATGCTATTGCGCCCGGATTTATAGAAACAGATATGACTAAAAAATTACCGGAAAAAGTTAGAAAAGATCTGCAACAGCAAATCCCTTTGAAAAGATTGGGTACTGTGGAAGATATCGCTAAAGTGGTGTATTTTTTAGTTTCTGATGCAGCAAATTATATTACAGGACAAGTTATAAATGTCGATGGCGGCATGGTAATGTGAAAGGAGGTGAAAGTATAGAATGGAGTCAATGGACAGAATAAAAAAGATAATCGTAGATCAATTAGGAGTTGATGAAAGTAAAATTACGGAAAATTCTTCTTTTATTGATGATCTGGGTGCTGATTCTTTAGATATAGTTGAACTGATAATGGCTTTCGAGGAAGAATTTGATATAGAAATTCCGGATGAAGATGCTGAAAAGATGAAAACTATCGGAGATGCGGTTAAATACTTAAGCAAATAAGAATATAAATATAAAATTAGGCATAAGTATTTTATATTTATTTTTTAAAAGATATGTATTAAGAATAATGTTAAGAAATTAAAATTAATGTCTATTCAATTAAGGGTCGGAGAGTTATCCGACCCTTAATTGAAATGTAAGTTTAAGAATAGTAATTTTTTAGTGAAGGTGTTGGGTAAAATAATGAAAAATAGAGTAGTAATCACCGGTTTAGGTCCGGTTTCTCCCGTAGGAATTGGAAAAAATAATTTTTGGCAATCCTTAATTCAGGGAAAATGTGGTATCGATAGAATAAGTTATTTCGATACCGAAAAATATCCTACTAAAATAGCAGCAGAAGTAAAAGATTTTGATTATACAAATTACATATCTATCAAAGAAGCAAACAGAATGGATAAAAGCACACAATTTTCAATTGTTGCGGCTATGTTGGCACTTGAGGATTCTAAATTGAAGATTACTGAAAAGGATTCTTATTCAACGGGAGTTATAATTGGTTCAGGTATAGGCGGTATAGGAACATTTGAAAAACAACATAAAATATTATTGGAAAAAGGGCCGGGAAGAGTAAGTCCATTTTTTATACCTATGATGATTTCCAATATATCCGCAGGTGAAATAGCTATAAAAATCGGTGCCAAAGGACCCAATGGGGTTATTACTACTGCTTGCGCATCATCTACTCATGCTCTTGGAATGGCTTTCAAGCTTTTACAACATGGAGATGCCCAAATAATTATTAGTGGAGGTACAGAAGCTGCAATTAGCCCTATGGCTTTAGCTGGATTTTGCAAAATGAGAGCCTTATCTACTCAAAATGACTATCCCAAAAAAGCTTCCAAACCTTTTGATAGAGAGAGGGACGGTTTTATTATGGGTGAAGGCGCAGGAATTTTAGTATTAGAAACTTTACAACACGCAAAAGAAAGAAATGCTAATATATATGCTGAAATATTCGGTTTTGGCATGACTGCTGATGCCTACCATATTACTGCTCCCGCACCTGAAGGAGAAGCGGCTGCCAAGGCGATAGAAATTGCCTTAAAAGATGCAAAAATCGAACCTTCACAAATTGATTACATTAATGCTCATGGGACTTCTACCTCTTTAAATGATAAATTAGAAACCTTAGCCATAAAAAAGGTGTTTGGTAGACATGCTTATGATTTAAAGATAAGTTCTAATAAATCCATGACCGGTCATCTGTTGGGGGCAAGCGGAGGAATAGAGGCTATTGCCACTGCCCTTACTATCAAAAATAATATTATACCTCCCACTATTAATTATAACTCTCCGGATCCGGAGTGTGACTTAGATTATGTACCAAATGAAAGTGAAAAGAAGATAGTTAATTACGCTATTTCCAATTCATTTGGCTTTGGGGGGCATAATGGAGTAATTGTTTTAGGAAAATATAATGACAAATAATTTAGAGAAAAAATTAGATTATAAATTTAAAAATAGAATTCTTCTCAAAGAAGCTTTAACCCATCCTTCTTTCCAAAAAAAAAATTTTAAAGACAAGAAAACCAATAATCAAAGATTAGAATTTTTAGGTGATTCTGTTTTAGACTTAGCTGTTACTGAATATCTTTACCGCAAATTACCTTCTTTTTCAGAAGGTAAGCTTACAAAAATTAAATCTGTTATAGTTAGTAAGGATATTTTGGCTAAATGGGCTAATAACTTTTCTTTAGGAAAGTACATTACCTTGGGGAAAGGGGAAGAATCAACCGGAGGGAGAAAAAAATTATCTATTCTTGCAGATAGTTTCGAGGCTCTATTAGGAGCAATATATTTAGATAGCGGTCTGCAAAAAGCTAAAAAAATTATCTCATTATTTATAGAAAAGGAAACAGAACTAATTATAAAAGGTAAGCATGGGGAAGATTATAAAACTTTATTACAGGAAATATCTCAAAAAAAGATGAAATGTTTACCTGAATATTGTTTAATTACAGAAAAAGGTCCGGATCATAAAAAGACATTTTCTATTGAGGTAAGACTAAAGAAAGTTGCCTATGGAACCGGAACTGGTGAGAATAAAAAAGAAGCAGAGCAGGAAGCCGCGCAGGATGCTTTAAAAAAGTTAGAAGTAATAAAATGAGGCAAAAAGTGTTTTTAAAAGAACTTGAAATTTATGGATTCAAATCATTTGGAAAAAAAATAAAACTATCGTTCAATTCTGGCGTTACCGCAATAGTCGGTCCAAACGGCTGCGGTAAAAGCAATATTATCGACGCGGTCAGATGGGTATTGGGTGAACAGAATATCAGGTCATTGCGGGGAAAACAGCTAACAGATATTATTTTTTCAGGGAATCACAAAGCAAGACCTTTAAATATAGCGGAAGTTTCGTTGACTATCAATAATTCTGAGAAGATTCTCCCGGTAGATTGGGAAGAAGTAAATATAAAAAGAAGGATTTATCGTTCCGGAGAGACCGAAAATTTCATCAATGGAATCTCTTGCAGATTGAAAGATATTCAAGAACTATTTATGAATACAGGTTTGAGTAAAAATACTTATTCCATCGTTGCTCAGGGAGAAGTTGATCTTATTTTAAGTGCAAAGCCGTCTGAACGACGTTATCTATTTGAAGAGGCTGCCTCTATTTCTAAATATAAATATGAAAAGAAAAAAACTTTAAATAAAATAGAGGAAACTAATAATAATTTAGATAAAATTGAAAACATAATTTCTGAAATAAAAAATCAATTACTAATTTTAGAAGAAGAAGCAGGACATCTAAAAAATTATAAAGTTTGCCAGGAAAAAATAAAAAGTATAGAGTTATTTTTAATCTACCAAAAGCATAATTTATACAGAACAAATTTATCTAAAATAAAGAGAAATTTAGAACAATATGAAAAAGAAAAAAACGAGATTATACGGAAAATTGAAGAAGAAACAGCGATTAATTTATTAAGTGTAGAGTTAGATAATTTAAATAGGGAACAAGAAAAATATAAATATGATAATTATGAACTGGACAATAGAAAGAAATTAATTCAGAGCGAATTGAATTTAATGTTACAAAAGAAGGGCGACATTGAAAAAAGACTGTTTGATTTAAATAAAGAAGCTGAAAGTATAAATCAAAAAATAGTTATTGGTGAACAAAATAAAAAAACAGTAAGTTTGAATATTCTGGAGATAAACAAAAAATTAGATAGTTATAATAAAAAACTTATCTGTTTAAATAAAAAAATTAACGATATTTCAAAATTTATCGATTCGCTTAATATTATGGAGATCAATTCGAGAGAAGTACTAAAAATAATTTCGGAAAAGGAATTGTTTTTAAAGGAATCAAAAATAAGATATAGTACTACCCTGGATATTATCGATATAAATTTAGAAAAAATTAGAAAAAAAAGAATATTACTTGAAAATCAATTAAAAAATATGGTGGCAAAAGAGAGTGATTATCAAAAAATCGTAAGAGAAAACAGAAAAAATGAAGATGAAGCACAACTTAGATCAAGCGAAGAGAAAATAAAAGAGATTGAAGGTATCTTAAATAAATTACAGGCAGAAGTGGGAAACGATAGACATACAATTAGTTTAAAAGAAGAAAGGAAAAATACTTTAAAGAAATCAATAAAGAATAATGGGAATAAAAACGGACAAAAGACAGAACTCTTTTACTCAGAATACTGCCAAAAATATCCAGATAACCTTTGTGAAAAAACCATAAAACTAATCGATAATATTCCTTCAAAATACGAGAAAATTATGAAGATTGCTTTAAGGGAAAGTTTTAACTCAATTGTAGTGAGTGATATTTCGTATGCTTTAAACATAATTAATTCCTTTTCGGAAAACGAATTAGAAAAGCTAAAGATAATCCCTCTGGATTTAATAAAAAACATAAAAACACTTCCTGATGACCAGATTAAAAGTAAAAACAAAAATATTTGTGGGTTTGCCCATCAACTGATAAACTATTCCCAAAAATACCGTAATTTGTTTAAAGTTTTGTTGGGAAATATATTAATAGTTGAAAATATAAAGACTGCTCTTGATATTTCAAGCAATTATCTGGGCAAATATAAAATTATTTCACTGGATGGAATGATAATAAATACAGACGGGTCCGTAGATATCTATTCAGAATCAAAAAACTCAGATGATTATAAAGCGGGTTTTTATTATGTAGAAAAAGAGATTGAAAAATTAGAAAAAGAAATAGAAACTTTAAAAATCAAAATTGAAAAAAATGATAATATTATCGAAAAAAATAACGATATTTACAATTTACTATGTAAAGAAAACCAGAACGCAAGAAGATTATTGCAAGAGAACAAAAAAAACCTAACTGATAGTATAAATAATTTGAACAAGGCAGCAGTTTCAATTAGTGAGCTAAAAGATAGCTTAAAGGGTCTTTTGATTGAAGAAAATAGTATTTCGGCGGAGAGAAAAAATATTTCGGGGAAATTACATTTCCTTGAAAAAAAATACAGCACGCTTTCTGAATATAGTAAAAATATTAGTCATTCTAATAATACCATTAATCAAATTGCTGCAAGAGGAAACAACTGTAAAAACAATCTTTCCAGAGACATAAATGACCTGAAAAATAGTATTTTAATAAATAATGAAAAACTTATAAGCATAAAAGAAAAATCTGAAAATATTTGTCAATACAGGGATGAACATTTTATAGATTTAGACAAAAAAAGAAGTGCTATAAAAGAACATAATGAAAAACTTGCTAATGTATTAAAAAAGATAAAAGAGTATAAAATTCAAACAAGCAGCCTGGATAAAGAGAATCCTTCCGTCTTCAAGAAAGCAGAAGAAATAAAAGAAATTCTGCAAAAAAAATCTAACCTGTTAAAAAATTTACAACGGGATAAGATAAACCTACAAAAATCGCATGAATCAATCAAAGACAAACAACATAGAGAAGAAATATTAGAGGTTCAGTATCAGGAAAAATATGTTAATGTAGAGGAAGAAGTTAATAAAAATTATAATTTATCACTGGAAAAATTAGAATTATACAAAAATGTCTCCGGTTCACAGAAAGAAGCTTGCCAAGAGATAGATATTTTAAGAGATAATATCCTAAAAATGGGGCAGATAAACTTTGAGGCCGAAAATAGTTATAACAATCAGTTACAACGCTATAATTCTCTATACGAAAAATATGAAGATATATGCAAGGCAAAAAAATATCTGGAAATAACGATTTCAGAAATTGACCAAATTGCCACAGAAAGGTTTAAAAAAACCTTTGATCAAGTAAAAACATACTTTAATGATATATTTAAAAAAATATTTTCTGGCGGGGAAGGAAGATTGGTTATTGAATCTGAAAAAGATATATTAAACTCTGGAATAGATATAATTGCCCGTCCTCCGGGGAAGAAAACGCAAAATATTGAATTGTTATCCTCCGGTGAAAAAGCCCTAACTACTATAGCACTTTTACTAGCCTTATGGAAAGCAAATCCAAGTCCATTTTGTTTTTTTGATGAAATAGATACTTCTTTAGATGAAGTAAACGCTGAAAGACTTACCCATATATTAAAAGGGGAAGATTTAAATCAGTCGCAATTGGTTCTTATCACCCATCAAAAAACAATGATGGAATCAGCAGACACATTATATGGCATAACCATGGAAGAATCAGGTATCTCAAAAATAGTTTCGGTAAAATTGGAAAAATAAGTTAAGGCGGATAAAAAAACCATGAGTATAAGAAATATATTTTTCCAATTTAAAGAAGGACTACATAAAACGAGGGTAGAATTTACTAATAAATTAGGATTTTTATTTAGTAATTCTAAAGATAAATCAGATTTTTTGGAGAAATTAGAAGAATTATTAATATTATCTGACTTAGGAACCTCCGCAACCGCAGAGATAATAAATGAATTTCAGCAGATTAATTTTAAAGAATACAAGAAAAATAACTTTATATTTTTTAAAGAAAAATTAAAAGCTATCCTGATAGATATTTTAAATTCAACCGCATCTGATATTAACATTAATGAAGATAGATTAAATATAATAATGCTGGTAGGAGTAAATGGCTCAGGAAAAACTTCGGTAGCGGGAAAAATTGCTTATCACTTAAAAAATATAAATAAAGATATAATAATGGTTCCTGCCGATACCTTTAGGGCAGCAGCGATACAGCAGCTTGAGATTCTGGCCGGTAAGGCTGGAGTAGAGATGATAAATGCTAAAGAGGGTGCTGACCCGGCTTCGGTTGTATATGATGGGATTAGTGCAGCTCGAGCCCGGAAAAAGAATATAGTTATTATCGATACTGCCGGAAGGCTTCATACCAAGACAAATTTAATGAATGAATTGGAAAAGATAAAAAGAGTAATCCAAAAAGAGGCTAATAATTGTTCATTAGAAATATTGCAAACTATCGATGCTACGACGGGACAAAACGCAATAGCTCAGGCAAAATCTTTTAACAAATTATTGGGAATTACCGGAATTGCCCTTACTAAAATGGATGGAACGTCCAAGGGGGGAATAGTAATTGCCATAAAAAAAGAGTTAAATATCCCTGTTAAGTTAATTAGCTGTGGAGAAAAATTAAATAATTTATATGATTTTAAAGCTGATAAATTTGTTGAAGCTCTTATTGATTGACACTAAAGATAATTTTCTATATACTTATAAAGGTATTTTTGCGGAATTAAAAATTAGTAGATGAACTGAAGCTAAGAGGAGTTATTTTTTCTATGTTTACCAGCCTCACTGATAAATTTCAGACAATATTTAAAAAGATAAGAAATAAGGGAAAATTAAATGAAAATGATATAAAAGATTGTCTTCATGAAATTCGTATAGCCCTTTTAGAAGCAGATGTAAATTATAAAGTTGTAAAGGAATTTATAAATAATTTACATGAAAAAATGCAGCAGGAAAAGATATCCGAAAGTCTAACACCTGCTCAACAAATTATAAAAATTGTAAATGGGGAGATAACTTTAATATTAGGGTCCAAACAAAATGACCTTAGTATAAGTCCCGCTCCCCCCACTATTATAATGTTAGTGGGATTGCAGGGAACCGGCAAAACTACCACAGCCGTAAAGTTAGCTAAATACTGTAGAAAAAAAGGGCATTCGCCGCTTTTGATAGCAACAGATATATATAGGCCGGCAGCCATCGAACAACTACAGGTATTAGGTGAAAAATCTGATTTACCGGTTTTTTCCATAGGCAAAAACGAAAGTGCAGTAAATATTGTTAAAGCTGCCATAATTTACTCATCTAAAAAAAATTACGATGTGTTAATTATTGATACTGCCGGAAGATTACATATAGATGATAAATTAATGAATGAATTGCAAGAAATTGATGAAAATATCCCTCTTCGGGAAAAATTATTGATAGTAGATGCTATGGCCGGACAGGATGCGGTAAATTCAGCTAAAGTATTTTGTGATAAAATCAAAGTAAACGGAATTATTCTGACTAAATTGGATGGTGATACTCGAGGGGGAGTGGCCCTATCCTTAAAAAAAGTTTTAGGAATACCTATTAAGTTTATAGGTATAGGCGAAAAGGTCGATAACTTTGAACCTTTTCATCCGGAAAGAATGGCCTCTCGAATATTGGGTATGGGTGACATCTTAACACTAATAGAAAAAGTTGAAACTGCTTACGATAGAGATGAATTAAAAAAATTAAATAAAAAGATGAAGGACCATAATTTTGATTTGAATGATTTTTATTTACAGCTAAAAAAAATGAAAGATATTGGTTCGGTAGATCAGATTATGGATATGGTTCCAGGATTTAATAATTTAAAAAATAAAATAGATGTTACAAAATTAGGAGACAGAGAGGGCGAACTAAAGAAAATTGAAGCTATTATAAGTTCAATGACTGTCGAAGAAAGGGAAAGCCCTTCTATAATTAACGGAAGCAGAAGGAAAAGAATATCCAGGGGGAGTGGAACACAGATTTCAGATATAAACAGATTGTTAAAACAATTTTATCAGTTAAAAGAAATGTTTAAAAAGGGACCAGGGCTAAAGAAATTTTCTTTTAATTAATAATGTCAAAAGAAAATAGGAAGATACACAAAAGATACAGAAAAATAAAAACGTAAATAACAAAATGGAGGCAAAATTAATGTCAGTAAAAATTAAACTTAGAAGAGAAGGTGGCAAGAAAAATCCTTTTTACAAAGTAGTGGTAATCGATTCGAGGAAAGCTTGTAACGCTAAATTTATAGAACAATTAGGATATTATCAACCACTTTCTGATCCTTATGTTTTTAAGATTGACCAGGAAGCAAGTTTAAAATGGATTGGAAAGGGTGCTCAACTTTCAGCAACAGTAAAAGATCTATTTAAAAAAGAAGGGATATTGAAAAACAGATAAAACAGCAAGGAGATTATTTTGAAAGAACTTATTGAATTAATTATAAAAGGAATTGTGGACAATCCAGATAAAGTAGAGATAAATGAGATTGTCGGTGAAAAATCATCGATATACGAAGTGAAAGTTGATTCCGATGATATAGGTAAAGTGATCGGAAGACAAGGCAGAAATATAAAGTCAATTAGAACCATAGTGAATGCTGCTGCGCAAAAGGACGATAAACGAGTAGTTATCGAAATCGTCGAATAGAATTAGTCGTTAGTATATATTGTCATTATGAAGGAGTGAAGCGAAAGGAGAAATTTTATTGACTAATGATTTTATTGTGATTGGCAAAGTGGTTTCTACCCAGGGCAACAAGGGGGAAGTTAATGTTTTGCCTCTTACCGATTCAATTGACAGATTTAAAAATTTAGATAACGTTTTTTTAAGAAATAAAAATAGCCAAACAATATTAAATGTAGAGAAAATAAGAATAAAAAAAGATACGACTATTTTAAAATTAAAAGATATAAAAAATATTGAAGAAGCCAAGATGATAGTTGGGTCTTTTCTTGAGGTTGAAAGAAAAAATGCTGTAAAACTACCAAAGGATGCTTATTTTATATTTGAGATAATTGGTCTTGAAGTATATGACGAGAATGATATTTTTCTGGGAAAAGTTGAAAATGTTATAAGCACAGGTAGCAATGATGTGTATGTGGTTAAAAGAAAGGATAAAGAGGAATTATTTATCCCGGCTATTCATGATGTTCTAAAAAACATTGATTTAGAAAAAAAACGAATTACCATAAACATGGTAGATGGATTAATATGACAAATGATTGTTTAGAAATTAATATATTAAATATTTTCCCCGATATGTTTAAAGGCCCTTTTTCCGAAAGCATATTAAAAAGGGCTCAAGAAAAAGGATTAATAAAAATAAATCTAATTGACATTAGGGATTTTACCCTGGATAAACATAAAACTGTAGACGATTATTCTTATGGCGGAGGGCCAGGTATGGTTTTAAAGCCCCAGCCAATTTGGGATGCCGTAGATGTGATAAAAAAAAACAAATCTTCATTACCTTTAAGAATTATAATCACTTCTGCTCAGGGAAAGATTTTTAACCAGGGGATGGCTAAAGATTTGTCAAAAGAAAATAGATTATTAATTATTTGCGGTCGATATGAGGGCATAGATGAACGGATACCTAGACTTCTCGATGCAGAAGAAGTGTCAATCGGTAACTTTGTAGTTAGCGGAGGAGAATTACCGGCAATGTTAATAGTAGATGCAATTTCGAGAATGATTCCAGGAGTTTTAGGAAAAGAAGAATCTATGGTAAATGATTCATTTTATAACGAATATCTTGATTACCCTCACTATACCAGACCTGATGAATTTAAAGGTTTTAAAGTTCCGGAAATATTACTTTCAGGTAATCATAAAGAAATTAAAAAGTGGAGAAGAAAACAGTCTCTATTAAGAACTTTAATTAGAAGACCTGAAATTTTTGCAAATAAAAAATTATCTAAAACAGAGTTAGCTCTAGTAAAAGAATTAGAAAAAGACCTTCAGGTAGATTAAGGTAAAATAATTAAAAAGGCAGATAATCTGCACTATAAATAAAAAAAAATAATTAGGAAGGATGATTTTTATGGTAGATTACATTAAACAAATAGAAGAGGAACAATCTAAAAAAGAGAATAGCGAATTTGTACCTGGAGATACAGTGGAGGTACATCAAAAAATTATTGAAGGTACCAGAGAGCGAATACAGATTTTTAAAGGAATAGTTATAGCTAAGAAACATGGTGGAACCAAGGAAACATTTATGGTAAGAAAAATATCCAAGGGTATCGGGGTAGAAAAAATATTTCAGCTACATTCACCAAATATTGCAAAAGTAGTGGTTTTAAAAAAAGGAAGAACGAGAAGAGCAAAACTATATTATCTGAGAGACAGGGTAGGGAAGAGAAGCAAAGTTAAAGAAAAAAGATAATTAAATGGTATGCAAGGCAAAAGATAGCAAAGTAAAAATAACGAAAAAAATAATTTGTAGTTATCAGAGAAAAATAGAAAAATTATATAAAGAAAGATTAAGAATTTATAATCTCTATAACTATGAAAATCGATTAAAGATTAAAGGGTATTCTTTGGTTGCCGGGATAGATGAGGTAGGCAGGGGGTCATTGTCCGGGCCGGTAGTGGCCGCCGCAGTAATTCTACCCTGCCGATTGTTTATTCCCTATGTTAAAGATTCTAAAAAGTTAACCTCAAAAAAAAGAACAGAATTATATTATTCTATCTTAAATGGTGCAAAAGATGTGGGAATTGGTATTGTAGAAGCTAAAATCATTGATAGAATAAATATCGCCCAAGCTTCTTTTTTGGCAATGAAAAAAGCTATTTTAGATTTAAAAGAAATACCTGATTATTTATTAGTGGATGGCTTTAAAATTCCTAACCTGAATATTCTACAGATACCGTTGATTAAAGGGGAGGATAGAAGTATTTCGATTGCCGCAGCCTCTATAATTGCTAAAGTCTATAGAGATAATATTATGGTTAAATATGACCAAAAATACCCACAGTACCTTTTCAAAAAAAACAAAGGTTATGGGACGGAAGAGCATCTTAAGGCACTAATTAAGTACGGCCCATCAGAGATACATAGAAAAACTTTTAAAAGAGTAGTGATTATTTAGGTTGAAATAAAAAATTATTAATAATACGAAAATAGATGATTATTAAAGATGGATAATATAAATATAGGAAAATACGGCGAAGATTTAGCTTGTAAATATTTAGAAACTAAAGGTTACAAGATAAAAGAGAGGAATTTCCATACTTTCTTAGGAGAAATAGATATTATCAGTGAATATAAAGGTGATATTGTCTTTGTGGAGGTAAAAACAAGGCGTTCTGATAAGTTTGGATATCCTGAAGAAGCAATAAACTATAATAAACAACGAAAAATAATTAAAAATGCTTTATGCTATTTGGCTAAATACAATCTTTGGAAAAATAATTATTGCTTTGATGTAATATTGATCAGTATCTCTAACCTTAAAGATATAAAAAGAATAAAACATATTAAGGATGCTTTTTACCTTGATGGTAACTTAAGTATATAGTATTTAGTATCTAGTATATAGTAAAATACAGTAATAAGTGATAAGCTTAAATTTCGGAAATTATAAAAACAAACACCTATTACAGATTACTTATCACACGTTACATCCTTTTTTGATTAGTTAGTTAACTCCTATGCATTGATTTAATAACCAATTAACCAGGTAACCAACTAACTAATTAACTAATTATCAATGAAATGCGAAAACTTGCAACACGAAACTTATTACTTATCACTCATTACTCATCACTTGTTACTGTATCCATACTCGATACTATTCTCTAAAAAAGTAGGTGTTTTTTTGTTATCCAAATTGTATAGTGCGGCTATATTCGGAGTAGAAGCTTTTATGGTAGAAATAGAAGTTGATATTCATCCAGGATTGCCTTCTTTTAATATCGTAGGATTGCCCGATACGGCTGTTCAGGAATCCAGAGAAAGAGTTAGGGCTGCCATAAGAAATTCTGAATTCGAATTTCCCATGCAAAGAATTACGGTAAATCTTGCTCCAGCGGATATCAAAAAAGAAGGACCCATTTTTGACCTATCTATTGCTCTGGCAATTTTGGTTGCCAGTAAGCAAGTTAAGCCGGATTTATTAAATGAATATCTGATTATGGGTGAATTATCTTTAGATGGAAGCATAAAACCGGTAAATGGTATGCTTCCCATTGCTTTGATGGCAAAAAATATTAGTAAAAATAAATTACTTGTTCCTAAAGCAAATGCTGAAGAAGCTGGGATAATTACAGAATTAAAAGTGTTTCCTGTTAGTTCGCTTTACGAAGTAATTGAATTCTTAGATAAAAAAGTATCCATTGAACCGGTATCAGTAGATTTAGAGGAAATTTTTAAACTAAGCAGAAACAATCAAGTAGATTTTGCCGAGGTTAAAGGGCAGGAACATGCCAAAAGGGCCCTAGAAGTAGCTGCGGCTGGAAGCCATAATGTTATCATGATTGGTCCGCCAGGCTCGGGGAAAACCATGCTGGCACGTAGACTTCCAACCATCCTTCCTTCTTTAACACTGGAAGAATCTATAGAAATTACCAAATTATATAGTATTGCCAATTTGCTTCCAACGAATGTCCCTTTAGTTACGGAGAGACCGTTTAGGTCCCCCCATCATACAATAAGTAATGTTGGATTAATCGGAGGAGGCAGGATGCCCAAACCGGGAGAAATTAGCCTGGCTCATAATGGTGTACTATTTTTAGACGAATTACCGGAATTTTCCCGAAGTGCTTTAGCATCTCTACGTCAGCCTCTGGAAGATGGGATAGTCACTATTTCACGTTCTCTAAGTTCTGTTAGCTACACCTCTTCTTTTATGCTGATAGCGTCACTAAATCCTTGTCCTTGCGGTTTTTACGGTGATCCGGTTAAAGTTTGCACCTGTAGTTCATCTCAAATCGTTAAATACCGTTCAAAGATATCGGGACCATTTTTAGATCGAATTGACATTCACATTGAAGTCCCTCGGGTAAATTGTAGAGAAGTTATGGAGAAAGATTCTGAGGAAAACTCTTATACCATAAGAGAAAGAGTGGAAGATGCAAGAAAAATACAAAGGGAAAGATATAATGAAGATGGTATTTTTTGTAATGCCCAAATGACCAAAAAACAGATTAAAAAATATTGCAATATCGATGATAATGCTAAAAATTTACTTTACAAGGCTATGGAAAAGTTAAATTTGAGTACCCGTGCTTATGACCGTATACTAAAAGTAGCCCGAACCATAGCTGATTTAGAACTATCTGAGAAGATAGAGATTTCTCATTTATCCGAAGCTATTCAATATAGAAGTCTTGATCGTAAATTATGGCTGTATTAGTGATGACAAAGGTTTTTAGAATGTACAATTATTTATATAAATAGGTGGTGTTGTAATTATGACAATAAAATTAGCTCCCTCAATTTTGGATGTAGATTTTGCCCATTTGGAAAGAGAATTAAAAAAAATAGAAAACGGAGGGGCAGACTTACTTCACTTAGACATTATGGATGGAAATTTTGTACCGAATATTTCTTTTGGCCCCAGGATAGTAGAATCAATAAAAAGCATAACATCTCTTCCTTTGGAAGTTCATCTGATGGTAGAAAAACCGGAGAATCAGATTAAATCATTTATTGATGCGGGTGGAGATATTATAGTTGTACATTACGAAACATCTAAACACCTTGACAAACTTATCCAAACTATCAATGATGCTGGTGTAAAATCCGGCATTGCTCTAAACCCGGCAACAACTTTAAGTGTTATTGAATATTTAATTAATAAAATAGATATATTATTATTAATGACCGTTAATCCGGGTTTTGGCGGGCAAAAATTTATACCGGAGATGATTACTAAAATAGGAAGGGCGAGAAAAATAATAGATA
The DNA here is from genome assembly GCA_035648055.1 of Atribacterota bacterium. Lineage (GTDB taxonomy): Bacteria > Atribacterota > Phoenicimicrobiia > Phoenicimicrobiales > Phoenicimicrobiaceae > Sediminicultor. Next base: position 31,041 of record DASRMF010000060.1, on the reverse strand, counting down.
ATCAAAAAAAATTGATAAGTTTAGAAGTTGATGGCGGAATAAATTTAGATAATATTTCTAAGGTAATCAAAGCCGGAGCAGAAGTAATTGTGGCTGGTCAAATCATATCTAAAAGTGCAAATCCTGAAATGACCATAAGGAAAATAAAAAATATTATGAATAAATAACTGCTTTTACGATTTAGAAAATTTAAGCTCATTACTTATTACTTTGTATTTTATAAAAGTTAGGAGTTATATTTTGAGAAAACCTGTTGTTGCTATTGTCGGAAGGATAAATGTGGGGAAATCGACCCTATTTAATAGAATCACTAAAAAAAGAACCGCTATTGTTGAGAACGAACCCGGAATTACCAGAGATAGGATATATGCAGAATGTAAATGGAAAGGAAAGCAATTTATTCTGGTAGATACCGGAGGCGTGGATTTTATAAAAAAAGAAGAAATGCAAAAAAAAATAACTCTTCAGACTAAATTGGCTATTGAAGAAGCAGACTTAATTATATTATTGGTCGATATCAAAGAGGGAATAAATCCGGATGATTTTAAGGTGGCTAAAGCAATTAGAGAAAAAAATAAAACAAGTATCCTGGTAGCTAACAAGGGAGATGTAACGGGAAGTGACTTAAAATTATATGAATTTTACGAATTGGGATTCGGAGATCCCTATATTATTTCAGCAGAACACGGGTTAAAGGTTGATGATTTATTAGATAAAATAGTATCCTGTATTCCAGAAGCAGAAGCAGAACCGGAAGAAGAAGAGGACATTATAAAAATATCAATTATTGGAAAACCCAATGTAGGAAAATCAAGTTTGTTAAATCGTATTTTAGGAGAAGATAGAATTATAGTCAGCGAACAACCAGGCACCACCAGAGATGCTATTGAAATAATTTTTAAACATGATTTACTAAAGTTAATATTTATCGATACCGCAGGCTTGAGAGGCAAGGCGAAACCGAAAGAGGATGTTGAATATTACAGTACGTTAAGAACCTTTGAAGCGGTACATAATTCAGATATAGTGTTATTGATATTGGACGCTACTCAAGGAGTAAGTATGCAAGATAAAAAAATGGCAAATTTTATCCAAAATGAAAGAAAAGCCTGTATAATAATATTAAATAAATTCGATTTAATTAAAGATAATATAGATAAAGAATTGTTTATTGATGAGATAAGATATGAATTGTCTTTTATGAAAAACCCTCCAGTGATAATGACTTCTGCTATAACAGGTTACAATATTGATAAAATTATTTCAAAAATTAAAGAAGTTTCCTTACAATATAGTAAAAAAATCCCTACTCCGGCATTGAATGCTTTTATAAAAGAAGTTATTTTTAAAAATACCCCAAAATATGTAAGAGGGAATACATTAAAAATTAAATATGCTACTCAAATGGGGATAAGACCTCCTAAATTTCTATTGTTTGTAAATAATCCTAAATTAATGTATGCTTCTTACCAGAGATATTTAGAAAATAAATTTTATGAAACATTTGGGTTTGAAGGTTCGCCTGTAATCATTAACTTAGCGAAAAAAAAGGAAGGAAGGAAATAGTATGAAGATTGTTTTAATTATTACGATCTGTTATCTTTTGGGTTCCCTACCTTTTGGTTATATTATGGGTAAATTATTTAAGAAAGTAGATATAAGAGAATTCGGAAGTGGAAATATAGGGGCAAGCAACGTTCTTAGGACATTGGGGCCTCTGTTAGCTTCTTTAGTAATAATTGGTGATGTCGGCAAGGGTATTTTATCTATCTATTTAGTAAAATATTTTAATATTGATAGTTCATTAATATTGGCTATTGCAGGGTTAGCAGTTATATGTGGCCATGACTGGTCTTTATTTCTCGGTTTTAAGGGCGGGAAAGGGATAGCTACTACGTTTGGAGTTGTACTTGCTCTTAATCCAACGATATCAATTTTAGCAGTAACGGTCTGGGGGGTTGTTTTAATAACTTCAAAATATGCCTCCTTATCATCTATTTGTGCGCTAATTTCAATTTTAATTTTTACAATTTTGTTTAAGCAGCCTTATGAGTATATTGTATTTAGTGCGATAATTTTGATTATCGGTATTTTTAAACATAAAGGGAATATTAAAAGATTAAAATCCAAGAAAGAAAGAAAAATCGGAGAAAAAGTCGAAATTAAAAAACAAAGTTGAAAGAGAAAATATGTCCAAAGTCATAATCAGTGATACACAAAATAATGAAATATCCGAAATAATAAAAAATGTTTTTGAGATATTTGGGGTAAGGGATAAAGTAAAAGATAAAAAAGTCTTAGTAAAGCCAAATCTATTAGGACCATTCCCTCCGGAGAGAGGGGTGACTACTGAACCAAGAGTAATATCTGCAATTGTGCAGGAATTAAAAAAGTGTGGATCTAAAGAAATAATAGTGGGAGATAATTCCGGGAGTATTCACTTTGACCCCTTAAAAATAGCAAAAATTACCGGAATATTAGATGCTTCTGACGGCTGCTACAGAAATATTGCCAGGGAAGTAGTCGAGGTAAAGGTAGAGTCAAAATTTATTGAAGAATTATTTATTTCAAAAATAGTTATAGAAGCAGATTATGTTATTAATGTTCCAAAATTTAAAACTCACAGTTTAACTACTATTACCGGTGCCATAAAAAACATGTTCGGTATTATTCCGGGAGGAAAGAAGGCAAAATTACATACCTATGGTCGCTCCATTAAAGGATTTGCTGAACTTTTAGTAGATATTTATCAGATAAGAATTCCTGATTTAAATATCATGGATGCTATAACCGGTATGGAAGGTGTCGGACCTACTAATGGGAAAATACGAGTTATAAATAAAATATTAAGCAGCGATGATGGCATTTCTCTTGATTCTGTTATGGCTGCCATGATGGGGCTTAAGCCTGCTACAATTGAGCTATTACAGGTTGCCAAAGAAAGAAATTTAGGGGAGACAGATATCTCCAACATAATTATTGATGGAGAATTAGAAGTAATTCCGGGGTTTAAGACACCAAATAATGGTATTTTACAAAGAATAAGAAAAACAGCGGTCCCCCATATATTTAATTTAGCGTCAGTTAAGCCGATAGTAAATCATAATAAATGTAAAATATGCAAAAAATGTATTGAAGTTTGCCCTGTTTCTGCAATGAATTTATCCGATAAATATCCCGAAGCGGATAGAAAGAAATGCATTTCTTGCTTTTGCTGTGAAGAACATTGCCCTTATGGTGCAATAATATTACCTTCGTGGCCGCAAGATATTTTTAACCGATTGAAAAGAAAATAATAACAAAAAGGTTTACAAGGAATAAAAAATGGCAAAATATCTGGTGATAGTTGAATCACCAACCAAAGAAAAAACATTAAAAAAAATATTGGGTAAGGATTATACCATCAAATCAAGCAAGGGTCATTTAATAGATTTGCCTAAAACAAAATTAGGGATAGATATTGAAAATAACTTTAAGCCGGAATATGTGGTTATTCCTAAACAAAGAAAGGCATTGAAAGAATTACAAGAAAGCATTAAAGGTAAAGAAAAAGTATTTTTAGCTACTGATCCGGATAGAGAAGGTGAAGCAATTGCCTGGCATATTGCTCAAAAATTAAATATTAAGGATGCAAAAAGCAGAGTTAGTTTTAATGAAATAACTGAAAAAGCCGTATCTCAGTCCATTAAAAATCCAAGGGAGATTAACCTTAATATGGTTAACTCCCAAAAAGCCAGGAGATTATTAGATAGATTAGTTGGTTATAAGATTAGTCCATTGTTATGGAAAAAGATTGGAAAAAAACTAAGTGCAGGAAGAGTGCAATCTGTAACATTACGCTTAATATGCGAAAGAGAAGAAGAAATAACTAAATTTAAAATAGAAGAATACTGGACAATAAATGCTTTGTTTAGAAAAATAGAAGATGAAAAGGCAGAACCTTTTGAGGCAAAACTTTTCTCCATAAATTCTAAAAAAGCAACTATTAATACTAAAGAAGAAGCCGCAACAATTTGTGAAGAAGTAAAAAATCAGGAAATCTATGTTAAAAGTATAAACAAAAAGAAAGAATCGAAAAATCCGCAACCATCGTTTACTACCAGTACTTTACAGCAAGATGCATATAATAAATTAAATTTTCCCATTAAAAAAACTATGTTCATAGCCCAACAATTATACGAGGGTATCACCTTAGGCAATAAAGGAAATATCGGTTTAATTACCTATATGCGTACGGACTCAGTAAGAGTATCAGACGAAGCAAAGAGTGAAGCGAAAAAATATATTGAAGAACATTACGGTAAAGATTTTGCTGAATTATCTCAAAATTTAAAAATAGGAAAAAATAAAATAAAAAATGTAAAGATTCAAGATGCTCATGAATCCATCAGGCCTACCTATGTATTTAATCTCCCGGAATCAATTAGAAAATATTTAACTAATGACCAATATAAATTATATAATTTAATCTGGCAAAGATTTGTAGCGAGCAGAATGAAAGCTGCTTATCTGGAAAAAATTACTATAGATATAAAATCAGGAAGGTATATTTTTAGAACTTCCGGCTCTAAGACACTGTTTAAGGGATATATGGTTCTCTATGACCAAAACAATAAGGATTTAGATAAAATCCCTAATCTTAAAGAAAAAGATAAGCTTAAGTTGTTAAAAATTAAGGAAAATCAATCTTTTACCAAACCTTCTCCGAGATACACAGAAGCCAGCCTGGTAAAAAGATTAGAAAAAGAAGGAATAGGGCGACCCAGTACATACGTACCGACTATAAGCACCTTGCAATATCGAACATATGTGGAAAAAGTTGATAAAAAATTTAGACCTACAGAATTAGGAATTACGGTAAACTCTTTTTTAGTTCAATATTTTTCCGATATTGTAAATGTTGCCTTTACTGCAAAAATGGAAAAGCAGCTCGACGAAGTCGAATCTGATAAAAAAAAGTGGGAAAATGTCTTAGATAAATTTTACAAGGCATTTTCCAAGGATTTGGAAAAAGGAAGTCAGGCGCAAAAAATTGAAATGCCAAAAATATTCAGCGATGAAATATGTGATAAATGTAGCAGTAAAATGTTAATAAAAAATGGACGTTTCGGTAAATTTTTAGCTTGTTCGGGATTCCCAAAATGTAAAAATACAAAACCTTTTTTAGATAAAATTGGTATCTCCTGTCCCGAGGAGGGCTGTTCGGGTGAGATTATTAGAAAAAAGACCAAAAAGGGGAGGGTGTTCTATGGGTGCAGCCTTTACCCTAAATGTACTTTTGTAACCTGGAATAAGCCGATTAATAAAAGATGCCCACAATGTAACTCCATTTTAGTAATAAGTAATAATAAGAAAAACGGACTTTATTTCAAGTGCAGTAATTCCGATTGTGATTATAAAGAATTTAAAAAAGAGGATAAATCATAATTTAAGAGAGCACTTGGAATTTAAATGGTAATTTATTTCGAAAAAGAGAATTTGTTCCTCAAAAAAAGAAAAAAAGGAGGAGTGTTTAAATTTGAAGGAACATATAAATTCGTATATTTCTTTTCTAAGGAATGAAAAAAATTATTCCAATAATACTATTATTTCCTATAAAAACGATTTATTACAATTGTTAAACTTTTTAAAGGATTATAAAATAATAAAGGGAGATAGTATAAAATATATTGACCATAGTATCATGCGAAAATATATTGTATATTTAAAGAAGTGTGATTATTCGGTAAGAAGTATTTGCAGAAAAATATCTACCATCCGTTCTTTCTTTAAATTTCTTTCAAGAGAAGGTATGGTAGATATTAATCCGACTATCAATCTAATAACACCTAAGATTGTCAAGAAGTTACCTTCTTTTTTATATTTAGAAGAAATTAACAAACTTATCGAAACACCGCCCGGGCAGACAATATTAGGAATTAGAGATAAAGCAATCCTTGAATTGCTTTATGGCACCGGGATGAGGGTTGGAGAACTGGTTAATTTGAGTATTCACGATATAGACCTGTATGAGAAAACTGTGAGAGTATTTGGAAAGGGTTCAAAGGAAAGAATTCTCCCTTTGGGAAATCCGAGCATAAAGGCTGTAAAAAAATATTTAACCGTTAGAAATATATTTAGAAAAAATATATCTATAGACAAAAATGACCAAAATGCATTATTATTAAATCGTTTTGGAGGAAGACTATCAGCAAGAAGCATACGTAGACTTATCATTAAATACATGAAAATAGCTGGTTTTAATAAAAAGATAAGTCCACACGTTTTAAGGCATTCATTTGCTACACATCTTTTAGGAGGTGGGGCAGATTTACGTTCTGTTCAGGAACTTTTAGGACATGAGAGTTTATCTACTACTCAAATATACACTCATATCACTAAAGAAAGATTAAAGGAAATTTATAAAAAATCTTATCCCAGGTCTTAATATTAAAAGTTTAAAGGAGATGAAATAAAAAATGTTTAAAGGAACTACAATCTTAGCAATAAAGCATAAAGGCGGAGTAGCTATTTCCGGTGACGGCCAGATAAGTATGGGAAATACTATTATGAAAAATAATACTAAAAAAATACGAAAACTTTATGATGATAAAGTACTTACCGGATTTGCCGGAGCAACTGCAGATGCCATGACTCTATTTGAAAAATTTGAAAAGAAGATAGAAGAACTTCATGGAAATTTACCTAAGGCGGTTATTTCTTTGGCCAAAGAGTGGCGAACTGATAAAATATTAAGAAAATTAGAAGCGATATTAATTGTTGCGGATAAGGATCATATATTTATAGTTTCCGGAACTGGTGATATAATAGAACCGGATGATAATATCGCGGCTATCGGATCAGGTGGTCCTTATGCATTTGCGGCAGCAAAGGCTTTGGTTAAATATTCAAATTTATCTGCTCCCGAAATAGCTTTAGAATCACTAAAGATTGCTGCTTCAATTTGTATCTATACTAACGATAAAATATCAGTAGAAAAATTATAATAGAAAGGAGGAACCATAATTGATTAACGACCTGACACCTTCACAAATTGTTTCTGAACTTAATAAATATATAATCGGGCAAGATAATGCCAAAAAAGCAGTAGCTATCGCTTTACGAAATAGAATTAGAAGACAAAAATTATCCCCGGAATTGATAGACGAGGTCACTCCAAAAAATATTATAATGATCGGGCCTACCGGAGTTGGAAAAACAGAAATTGTTAAAAGATTATCAAAATTAGTTAAAGCCCCTTTTGTAAAAGTTGAAGCAACAAAATTTACCGAAGTAGGTTATGTAGGAAGAGATGTAGACTCTATAATTAGAGATCTAACAGAGGTAGGTGTTCAACTGGTTCGTAAAGAATGGGCCAGTAAGATAGAAGATAAAGCAAAACAGTTAGTCGATGAAAAAATAATAGATTATTTATTCCCGGTATCAAAGAAAAGAAGAGAGCAAAAGACAAATTTATTGAATGATTCGTCTTATTCTGGAACTGAAGAAGAAGATAAGAAAGAATCTTTTGATGTTTCAACAAAAAAAGATGAAAGAGAAGAAAGATTTGAAAGGACTAGAAAAAAGTTTAAAGATAAGTTAGAAAAAGGTGAGTTGGAAAATAGACTAATTGAAATCGAAGTTGAAGAAAATATTAAGTCGACAGTTGAAGTTTTTTCTAATGCCGGAATAGAAGGAATGGGTATCAATTTTAAAGATATTATGGGCAGAATGTTCCCCCAAAAAAGCAAAAAACAAAAAGTTACCATTGCAGAGGCTCGTAAAATATTGCTCTATGCTGAAACTCAAAAGTTGATAGATATGGATGAAGTAATTAGAGCTGCTATTGAGAGGGTGGAAAATTTAGGGATTGTTTTTATCGATGAAATCGATAAAATTGCCGGTCAGGAAAAATCATACGGACCGGATGTATCTAGAGGAGGGGTTCAAAGAGATATATTACCTATTATTGAAGGTTCAACAGTTATGACTAAACATGGAGCAGTAAAGACCGACCATGTTTTATTTATAGCTGCCGGTGCTTTTACCACTTCAAAGCCTTCTGATTTAATACCTGAATTACAAGGACGTTTCCCTATTAGGGTTGAATTAAATATTTTAAATAAAGAAGATTTAAAAAAAATATTAACTGAACCCTGTAATTCACTAATAAAACAATACAAAGCTTTACTTGCTACCGAAGGTTTGAAGATTGAAATTACAGATGACGCTATTGACGAGATTGCTGAAGCTTCTTTTTTGGTGAACGAACAGACAGAAAATATTGGGGCAAGAAGACTGTATACTGTTTTAGAAAAATTATTGGAAGATATTTCTTTTAACGCTCCTGGTTTAAAAAAGAAACAATTTACTATTGATAAAAAATATGTCAAGAAAAAATTACAAAGTATCGTCAAAAATGAGGATTTAAGCAGGTATATTTTGTGATTCAACGATTCACCAATTGTTTGATTAAGTTAGTCATTTTTTTCTTAACTCGATACTCGATACCATATACCCGATACTTTCTTTTATTATTCTTGATTTAGAAAAAAAACTGTGTTATACTATTTTTGATTTTATGCACTTATTATTCATAAGTTATAACGAATTATGACGATTCTAAAATCATTAGAAAAAATAAAAAAATGTAAATATTAAAATTTAAAATGGAGGACAATAGATGAGTGTAATTTCAATGAAACAATTACTAGAAGCGGGGGTACATTTCGGTCACCAGATGCGGCGATGGGACCCCAAAATGAAGTCTTATATTTTCACAGATAGAAATAATATATATATTATAGACCTTCAACAGACTGTAAAGTTAGTCCAGGTGGCTTATGATTTTGTAAGAGAAATATCTAGTAATGGTGGTAATGTACTTTTTGTAGGAACTAAAAAGCAAGCCCAAGAATCGATAAAAAATGAGGCCGAGAGATGTGGTATGTTTTATATAAATTATAGATGGTTGGGCGGAACATTAACTAATTTCAGTACTATTAGAAAAAGGGTGAAAAGACTTTTTGAATTAGAAAAAATGGAAGAAAATAAAATGTTTGAAGTTCTTCCTAAAAAAGAAGTAATAATCTTAAAGAGAGAAAAAAAGAAACTTGAAAGAGTGCTAACCGGAATTAAAAATATGGAAGAACTTCCAGCTGCAATATTTATAGTTGATCCTAAAAAAGAAAAAATTGCAGTTGCCGAAGCCGTTAAACTTTCTATTCCAACAGTGGCAATTGTAGATACAAATTGTAACCCGGATGAAATTGATTACGTAATTCCAGGTAATGATGATGCAATAAGAGCAGTAAAATTAATTTCTTCAGTTATGGCTGATGCAGTTATTGAAGGAAAGAAATCAACTATTGAAAAAGTAGTTAAAATGGTTAGTTAGAACACAAAATATCAATTTAAATGAAGCAAGGAGATATGAATGAACATTAGTGCCCAGATGGTTAAAGAATTACGAACAAAGACAAGTGCCGGAATGATGGACTGCAAGAAAGCTTTAAAAGCAACCGATGGAGACATAAAAAAAGCAATTGAGTATTTACGTAAAAAGGGGATGGAGACAGCTTCATCTAAACTTAACAGGAAAGCATTAAACGGAATAGTAGGATCTTACATTCATCTCTATGGCAAAATCGGAGTTTTAGTCGAAGTAAATTGTGAAACAGATTTTGTAGCTAATACTGAAGAATTTAAAGGTTTTGTAAAAGATTTAGCCATGCAAATCGCGGCTTCAAACCCTAAATTTATTACCAGAGAAGATGTTGCTAACGATATAATTGAAAAGGAAAAAGAAATATTTTATGCGCAAGTTGAGAAATCGGAAAAACCCGCCCCGATTATTGAAAAAATTGTGGAAGGTAAATTGGAAAAATATTTCAAGGAAAATTGTTTAAAGGAACAAGTGTTTATTAGGGACAATAGCAAAAATATTAATCAGTTGTTATTAGAGCTAATTGCTAAATTGGGTGAGAATATTGTAATTAAAAGATTTGCCAGATTTCAACTTGGCGAAGAAATCTAAAACTAGTTAACCAAATCTATACGCTAAACGCTGTACGCTATACGCTAGTTAATATACCGAAGGATAAAAATATGAAAAAGCCTGTATATAAGAGAATTCTCCTAAAACTTGGTGGTGAATCGTTATGTGGAGAAAAAGGTTATGGCATTGACACCCAAAAGATTAATTTTATAGCTAAAGAAGTTGCCGAGATAAAAGAAACCGGAGTACAAATAGCGATAGTGATTGGAGGAGGTAATATCTTTAGAGGTCAAGAGGGAAGCGAAAAAGGTATAGATCGGGTTTCGGCTGATTACATGGGCATGTTGGCAACTGTAATAAACGCTTTAGCTCTTCAAGATTCTTTAGAAAAATTAAATGTTGAAACAAGAGTACAGACTGCTATTGAGATGAAAGCAATTGCTGAACCATATATCAGAAGAAAGGCTATTAGAAATTTAGAAAAAAACAGAATAGTAATTTTAGCGGCTGGAACAGGGAATCCCTACTTTACTACAGATACTGCTGCTGCCCTAAGAGCAATAGAGCTAAATACAGAAGCAATTCTTAAAGCTACAAAAGTTGACGGCATATATGAATCTGACCCATTTAAAAATTCAAAAGCAGTAAAATTTAACAGTTTAGGATTTCTCGAATTTTTAAATAAAGGTTTAAAAGTTATGGACGCAACCTCTATTTCATTATGCATGGAAAATAATATTCCGGTAATCGTTTTTAATCTTAATACAGTTGGAAATATTAGAAGAGTTGTATTTGGTGAAAAAATCGGAACAATAGTGAAGGGAGAATAAATATGCTGCCTGATTTGTTAAATGAAACAAGAGTTAAAATGGAAAAAACAGTTACAGCGTTAAGAGATGAATTTGCTCACATAAGAACAGGAAGGGCTTCTTCAAACTTAGTAGACCGGATAAAAATATCCTATTACGATACATTAACTCCCCTTAAACAAATAGCAAATATATCTATTCCAGAAGCGAATTTAATAGTTATTCAGCCCTGGGATAAAAATAGTATTTCTGAAATTGAAAAAGCTATATGGAAATCTGATTTAGGATTAGCCCCATCGATCGACGGTAATGTTATTCGACTTACAGTGCCACCACTAAACGAGGAAAGACGAAAAGAGTTGGTAAAACTGGTAAAGAAAGAAGCCGAAAATGGGAAAGTGGGCATAAGAAACATAAGAAGAGAAACAAATGATTTAATAAAAAAAGATGAGAAAGAAGGTAATACTTCAGAAGACGAATGTAAAAAGTATCAAAATAAAATTCAAGAGCTAACGGATGAGTATGTAGAAAATATTGATAAGTTATTGGAACTTAAAGAAAAAGAAATTATGGAAGTATAGAAATTGTTTTAAAATAAATAAAAATGAAGGAGATTATAAATGGCTTATAAAATTACTGACGAATGCATTAAGTGCGGTATCTGTGTTGACGAATGTCCTGTAGAAGCAATTTCTGAAGGAGATGAAACTTATATAATTGATAAAAATAAGTGTACAGATTGTGGAGCTTGTGCTGATGCTTGCCCGAACGAAGCAATAATAACGGAATAATAAATAATAAAACCCCCTTCTCATTTTAATCTATATTAAACTATTTTGTATTAATATAATTTTTAAGGGGGTTTTTTTATAGGTGATGATTATTAAAAATATTAAGATTAATAAAAATGAATTATTTGATAAAGATAAATTACCTCAACACCTTGCAATAATAATGGATGGAAATGGGCGATGGGCAGAGAGAAGGGGATTACCGCGAAGTGCAGGGCATAGAGAAGGGGCAAAAACAGTTAGAAAACTAATAACTAACTGCTTGGATTTTAACATTCCTATATTAACCATTTTTGCGTTTTCTACAGAAAATTGGAAACGTCCGAAGAACGAAATAACCTATCTAATAAAATTATTCGAAAGAGTTTTGAGTAGAGAAAAAGCAAACTTAGTTAAAAACAATATAAAGATAAATTTTATAGGAAGGTTAGATAACCTGCCTAACTCGCTTACTGAAAAAATGAAAGAATTGCATGAATCTACCAAAAGGAATAATAAACTTATTTTAAATATTGCTATTAACTATAGTGGAAGAACTGAAATTGTTGATGCAATAAAATCTATATTACTAAAAATAGACAAAAAAAAATTAAGCATTGAAGAAATTAATGAAAATATTATTAGAGATAATTTGTATACCTACGATCTTCCTGATCCCGATCTACTAATTAGAACAGCGGGCGAAATGAGAATTAGTAATTTTATGCTCTGGCAGATTGCTTACACGGAACTTTGGGTAACTCCTGTTTTTTGGCCTGACTTCGACGAAAATAATTTAGTAGAAGCAATAAGAAATTTCCAAAAAAGAGTGAGAAAATATGGAGGAAAAATATAATAATCTTATAAAGAGAACTACAACAACTATTATAGGGGTTTTTTTAGCTTTTTTAACAATATTTTGGGAAGGATTTCCTTTTTTTATCGTTGTTATAATAATAGCTTTGTTGGGGTTGAGGGAATTATATAGTATAGCTGATAAACAAGGATATAAACCATCATACATATTAGGCACCATACTAATTTTATACTTCATCTTTATAGCAGTATATGATGTTTATAGCTTGAATTGCTATATTGAAAATATAATTATTACTTTTTTTATTATACTATCTTTTATTTTACAATTATTTAGAAAAGATTTTTCCAAGGTATTAGCAGAGATATCCATTGCAATTTTTGGAAGCATTTATTTAGGATATTTGTTCTCCTTTGTGATAAAAATAAAAGACCTGCCCAATGGAAATTATTATCTTATTTCCCTGTTAATTGTTACCTGGGTCAATGATATCGGAGCTTATCTTATTGGTACTTATTTTGGCAAAAATAAAATATTCCCCAAAATAAGTCCCAAAAAGACTATTGAAGGATCAATCGGGGGGATTATATTTAGTATTGCTGCTACATTTGCCTTGAAAAATTGGTTAAATTTAACATTTAATGAATTAATTTCCATCGGTTTAATTATAGCAATAATAGCACAAATTGGCGATCTATTTGAATCAGTACTAAAAAGAGGTTCGGGAGTTAAAGATTCAGGGACTTTAATCCCTGGTCAGGGGGGAATATTAGACTGTCTTGATAGTCTAATATTTACAGCTCCCGTATTCTATTATTATATAGTTTTTTTAACTTTATACCAATAAATATCTTTAAAAACAAAGGATTTAATTATGAGAAAAAAAATAGTAATATTAGGTTCAACGGGTTCAGTAGGGCAGCAAACTCTGGAAGTTCTAAAACAACATTCAAATGAATTTGAAGTAGTGGGTCTAAGCGGCTGGGAAAATACAAAATTGCTTAAGGAGCAGATAAGTTTTTATAAACCTAAAATAGCAGTAGTTAAAAATGAAATAGCTGCCATGAATTTGAAAAAAAATTTAAACAAACAAAATAATATTAAAATATTATGGGGGACTAACGGATTAATAAATATAGCAACATTAGAAGAAGCTGATATTATTGTAGTTGCTATCACCGGGATAGCATCTCTTATACCTACTTTTGAGGCAGTAAAAAAAGGGAAAAGAATTGCTTTGTCCAGCAAAGAAGCAATGGTAGTAGGTGGCGAATTATTAGTGAGGGAAGCAATATCTAAAAATGCAAAAATTATACCAATAGATAGTGAACATAGCGCAATTTTACAATGTCTAAAGAATGAAAAAAAAGATTGTGTTGAGAAAATTATACTGACGGCATCCGGGGGCGCGCTTTATAATTTTACCGAAGCCGCTCTAAAAAATGTAACAGCGGAGGACGCGCTGAATCATCCCACCTGGAAAATGGGGAAAAAAGTTACCATTGATTCGGCAACCTTGATGAATAAAGGATTAGAAGTAATTGAAGCAAGGTGGTTTTTTAATATACCGGCTAATAAGATAGAAATAGTAATTCACCCCCAAAGTTATGTGCATTCAATGGTTCAATTTACAGATGGTACTATTTTAGCTCAAATAGGTGAGCACGATATGAAAATTCCCATCCAGTACGCTTTATTTTATCCTACTAGAACTATTAATAACTTTCCACGCTTAGAATTAACCAAAATAGGACAATTAACTTTTAAGAAACCCAATTTTAATAAATTCCCCTGTATTAAACTTGCTTACCAGGCATTAGAGATTGGGGGAACAATGCCAGCAGTATTAAATGGCGCAAACGAAATTGCAGTTGATACTTTTTTAAATAATCAAATAGGTTTTTTAGCAATTCCTCAAATTATTCAAGACACAATGAAAGAACATAAAGCAAAATATAATCCCAATATTAACGATATTTTAGATGCTGATTACTGGGCCAGGGAAAGGGCTTTAAATTTTTGTAAAAATATAAAGCCCAGTAATAAGTAATAAGTAACAAGTAATGAGATATATTTCTTAAATCATAGAAAAAGTTAGCTAGTTAGTTGGTTACTTGATTAAGAATTCAGAAACCTTAACAAACTGATAAACAATAACTGAATCCTGATTTTCCTAACGCAATACGATACGTTAACGACTAATTTAATTTGGAGTAAAAATGATAACTATAATTTCCTTTATATTCGTTTTTAGTATATTAATATTTTTTCATGAATTGGGTCATTTTATTGCCGCAAAAGCGTCCGGAGTAAGAGTATATAAATTTTCCTTTGGTTTCGGGCCAAGAATATTAGGGTTTACAAAAAACCAAACAGAATACCTAATCTGCTTAATTCCTCTCGGTGGTTATGTAAAAATGGCTGGGGAAATGGGGCAGAAAGATGTTAAAGAAACATCAGAAGAAGAAGTACCCGAAGAACAAAGATTTGACAAGAAAACATTGGGGATTAGAGCTTTGATAGTGGCCTTAGGACCTTTTATGAATATTGCAACTGCAGTGGTTATATTTAGTCTTATATTTTTTGTAAATGGGATTCCGGTGGTTACCAATTATGTATCGACAGTTAATGAAAATGGCCCTGCCGAACAAGCGGGCATACTTTCCGGAGATAAGATTATCGCAATCAACTCAATAAATATGGAAGACCCTAATAAAATTGCAGATACTATAAATAAAAGTTCAGGAGAAGAATTACAGATAACCCTGGATAGGGAAGGGGAAATTATTGATGTTTTTGTAATTCCGAAATACGACGATGATTATAAAAAAAGGCTAATCGGAATTACCTTTGAAGTATATGTTGAAAAGATTAATATATTTTCAGCATTTTCCAAGGGCTTAATTGCAACTGGCAATATTATAAAACTAATATTTACCAATATAATAGAAATGATTACTGGAAAAGTTCCTCTTGAAATAGCAGGACCTTTGGGTATAGCACAAATGACCGGAGAAGCAGCAAAATTAGGTTTCGTAAACTTGCTATATTTTACCGCAATTTTAAGTATATTTATAGGAATATTTAATCTTCTTCCTATACCCATTTTAGATGGCGGTCAAATAATAATTTTAATTATTGAAAAATTAAAGGGCAAACCTTTAGAAGCTAAAAAATTAAACTTTATGTATTTAATCGGAATATCTCTTATGATAATTATTTTTGTAATTGCCACTTATAAGGATATTTTAAGGCTGTTTGCCAAGTGAAAAAGAAGGTAATTGTAAGCAATGCATACAAGAAGAAAAACTAAAAGCGTGAAGATAGGTAACCTGGAGATTGGAGGAAATGCTCAAATCTCAGTTCAATCAATGACGAATACTGACACGAAAAATATCTCAGATACAGTATCCCAAATAGAAAAAATGGAAAAAGAAGGTTGTGAACTTGTTAGAGTAGCTGTTCCGGATTTAGAATCATGTTACTCACTGCCTCTGATAAAAAAAGAAATTAATATACCCCTGGTTGCCGATATTCACTATGATTATAAATTAGCCTTAAAATCTATTGAGCTTGGAGTAGATGGACTAAGAATAAATCCTGGAAATATAAAAAATGTAGAAAAGCTTAAACTAATTATAAAATCAGCAAAAGAAAGAAGTTTGCCCATTAGGTTTGGTATAAACTCCGGCTCGTTAGATAAAAATATATTGAAAAAATATAAAAAAATAACTCCTGAAGCTCTAATAGAAAGTGCTGAGAATATTATCAAAATATTAGAAGAAGTCAACTATCATAACGTAAAATTCTCCATTAAATCTACGGATGTGATTAACACCATAGAAGCGAATAGTTTATTTTCCTCAAAATATGATTATCCTTTACATTTGGGGATTACTGAAGCAGGTCCGCCTTTTTCAGGCATTATTAAATCATCTGTGGGAATCGGCTCTTTATTATTTCAAGGAATCGGTGACACCATTAGAGTATCATTGACCGGAGATCCCGTAAAAGAGATAAAAGTGGGGTACGAGATATTAAAAGCCTTGCATCTTAGGCAAAAGGGTCCAAATCTAATTTCCTGCCCAACCTGTGGGAGATGTAAGGTAGATCTAGATAAAATTGTAGCAAAAGTAGAAAAACAAATTTGTCATATCGATAAATCATTAACTATTGCAGTTATGGGATGTATGGTAAATGGACCGGGTGAAGCAAGAGAAGCTGATATAGGTGTTGCCTTCGATAAAGAAAAGGGAGTACTGTTTAAAAAAGGTAAGATAATTGCTAAAGATAGTGATAAAATAATAATAAGAAGATTATTAGAAGAAATTAAAAATGAGTAAAAAATTGAAAACAATTATCTGATATGTTATAATCCTTGTTATATGTAAATTTATGGACAACATATTTATAAATTATTCTATGTTATTTTATAAAAGTTTTTTAAATTATTTTATATTTATTGAGGGGTGAATTATTTGTTAAATAAAATCATCGAAGAAGTTAAAAAAACTGAGACTGCTGCAGATAAAATTATTAAAGAAGCCGATGATAAAGCTGAAAAAATCATTAATGATGCTCACGAAGAAGCAGATAAGTTAATAGAAAGAATCAAAGAAGAAACTAAAAAAGAAGGAAAAGTAATAATTGAAAGAGAGGAAGAATCGGCCAGAATAGAAGCAGATAATATTAGAAAAAGTTGCGAAAGAGAAAAAGAAGAATTAGGTAGAAAATCTTTAAAAAATATCGATGAAGCTGCAAAAATAGTAATTAAAAAAGTGATGGAAGGAAAATAATGGCTGTTTGCAAAGTAAAAAAGGTAAATATTTTTACTCATCTTGAGTTAAAAGACAATATTATTGAGGAACTCCAAAAAGCAGGCTGTATCCAGATAATAGATATTACATCTAAATTAAAGATATCCAGTTTGTTAGGCTTTAACGAAATAAATATTACCGAAAGCGATTCTGCATTGGCAGAAGTGAAATATTGCGTAGATTACCTGTCAAATTTTCAAAGCAAATCCAAAAAATCAGATAAGTCTGTATCAACTTTGGACAACGTTTATGATTATAAAAAATTGTCTTCTTTATTTTTACAACATGACTATAAAAAAATCTATGAAAAGTGCGTAGAATCAGATGGAGACCTTAAAAAACTAAAAACTAGAGAGAATCTTCTGAAAAATACTCAAGAACAGTTGGAAGAATGGAGAGAATTAGACGTAAAAATAGAAGATTTAGAAGAAACAAAAAATACTAGAACTATTACCGGAACTTTCTCTTCAAAAGATTTTATTTCTTGCCTGGAAGAAATAAAAAAAATAGGCAAAGAAATAGAAGTAAAAAAAATTAGTGAAGACAAAAAACAAAGTAAGGTAGTAATTCTTTCAATATCTGAATACCATTCTTCTATTAAAAAAATATTGAGTAAATATAGTATTGACTATTTTAAAGCGCCCTTGGAATTCAGTGGAACTCCAAATGATATCTTAGGCGATATATCCGAAGAATTAAAAAGTATTGAAGAAAAAAGAAAAATAATCTTTGATGCAAGTAAAAAGCTGAATAGAGAAAATTTATGGTTATACGCCGCTTTTGATTATCTATCCATCTTAAAAAGCAAAAAAGATATAGTAAAATATATCAAACAGACTCAAAAAGTAATAATTATCGAGGGATGGATTTTAGAGAAAGACATAAATAAATTAAAAAATACATTATACAAAAAATTTAAAGAATTGGAGATCGTCTTTAGTGACCCTAAAGAAACTGATGATATACCGGTAGCTTTAAAAAATAATAAGTTTGTAGAACCTTTTGAATCAGTAACCGAACTGTATGGAATCCCCAAATATACGGAATTTGACCCCACTCCTTTATTTACTCCCTTTTATTTTATTTTCTTTGGGATGTGTTTGTCTGATGCCGGTTATGGTCTAATCATTGCTGCTTTGTCTTACCTGGCTTTGAAAAAATTCAAATTTGAAGGAATGGCAAAGAAATTTTTTGGATTATTTTTCTTAGGGGGTATATCCACTTTTGTAATAGGGGCTCTTATGGGTAGTTGGATGGGTGATACACTTAATTATCTTCCAGAAAATCTTTTATTTATAAAAACTTTTTTAATTGATAAAATATCCTTACTCGATCCTATAAAAAATCCCATGCCTCTATTATTGATATCTCTATCTTTGGGAGTAATCCAAATTTACGCCGGGTTTATTATTAAATTTATTGCAAACGTTAAAGAAAATAAGATTAAAACAGGATTGATGGACCAGGGCTCATGGTTGTTGTTAATTTCCGGAATACTTTTATTTGTAATAGCAAGTACGATTGGTTCTTTGGCAGGATTTAAAATTATGGCGAAATATATAATGTGGGCGGGATTGTTATTTTTAGTCCTTACACAGGGAAGGTCAAATAAAAACATCATACTAAAAGTTGCTGGTGGAGTAGTAAGTTTATATAACCTTATAGGTTATTTTAGTGATATTCTTTCTTATTCGCGACTATTTGCTTTGGGATTATCAACTGCAGTATTGGCAGTGGTAGTAAATAATTTTGTAATGTTATTTAAGGATATTCCAATTGTTGGAATTATCTTAGCGGTTTTGGTCTTTATTTTAGGGCATCTATTTAATCTGGTAATAAATGGCATGGGGGCATTTATCCATTCCACTCGTTTACAGTACGTAGAATATTTTACTAAGTTTTACGAAGGTGGAGGAACTCCCTTTAAACCTTTTAAGGTCATCACTAAATATATAAAGGTTCAAACTAGTTAGGAAACAGTAATTCGTATCGCGTATCGCGTATCGCGTAAGGAAGATAAG
Organism: Atribacterota bacterium; assembly: GCA_035648055.1. Taxonomy (GTDB): domain Bacteria; phylum Atribacterota; class Phoenicimicrobiia; order Phoenicimicrobiales; family Phoenicimicrobiaceae; genus Sediminicultor. Next base: position 11,831 of record DASRMF010000060.1, on the reverse strand, counting down.
ACTTAGGAGTATTAGTTAAACTTTATCATTAATTAGAAATAGGAGGGAAAGATGATTACACAAGGAATAGTAATTGCATTCTTAGGTTCTGCAATAGCTATCGGGTTAGCCTGTTCCGGCTCTGGTATCGGAGTAGGGATAGCAGGAGCTGCAGGGATAGGAGTATTAACCGAAGAACCGGAAAAATTTGGCTTGGTATTATTTTTACAAGCCTTTCCGGGAACTCAAGGTATTTATGGCTTACTGGTTGGATTCTGGGTATTGATGAAAACGGGGATTCTTGGAGGATCACCCATTCCTATCACACTGGATCAGGGAATGCAAATATTTTTTGCCTGTATACCGGTAGGTGTGGTAGGCTTCTTTTCCGGATGGTATCAGGGAAAAACTGCTGCCGCAGCCATAGGTTTAGCTGCAAGGAATCCGGAAGGTATTGGAAAAGCAATAGTAATGGTTACTATGGTAGAAACCTATGCAGTATTCTCTTTATTAGCTTCTCTGTTACTCTTCAATGGAATAAATATATAAAAGGACGACAATTATATGACTATTAAAGATATAAGCGAAAAAATTATATCTGATGCAAAAATTCAAGCAGATAAAATTATTGCTAAGGCGGAAGATAACGCAAATAATATTAAAAATAAAGGTAGAAAAGAAGCAGATAATATAAAAAAGACCATATTATACAAGATCAACCAAGAAGCTTCTTTAAAAAAGAGCAAAATATTAACTGAGGCGAATTTAGGAGTAAAGAAAACTATCCTATCAGAAAAGCAAAAAATTATGAAAGATGTTTTTGGTAATGCCCTGGAAAGCATTTTAAAATTAAGCAATAAAGAATACCAAAACTTTATAAAAAAATTGATATTAGATAATATTGAAAAAGGCGATGAAACTATCTTTATTGGGGCTTCAGATAAAAATAGAATATCTAAAGATTTTATCGAAGATATAAACAAAGAAGTAGAAGCCAAGGGCAAAAAGGGTGAATTAAAATTATCTAATTCTTACCTTACGATAAAAGGTGGAATAATTATTGGGTCTGGCGCGATAAGAAAAAATGTTTCATTGGAATTACTATTAAAAAACGTTAGAGAAGAATCAGAAACGCAGGTAAGCAAAATATTATTTAATTAATCTGTTCACGATAATAATATTTATTATCCGATTTTAATGGGGAAAGGTTATTAATGTTTAAACACTTTACCGCAGATACTAATAATCAAGAAGAATATGCTTTTGCTAATGGAAGAATAAAGAAATTAGAAAAAGAATTATTAAATAATGAAATATTAGATAGAATAATAAAATCAAGTGATATCACTTCTGCTATAAAAATATTGACGGAAAGTGATTTAAATGATTATTCTTTTGATCTTAATAATCCTTCAAATTTTGAGATTTCATTAAATCAAGAATTATTACATACTTATGATATAATAAAAAGCATCTCTTTAGTTTCTACTTTTAATTTTCTTTATTTTACCTTTGCTTCCAAGTATGATTTTCATAATATCAAGGTACTTATAAAATCGAAATATCTAAAAAAAGAATTTTCTAATGAATTGATTTCACCAATTAGTACTATAGATGTAGAAAAACTCAATTCAGCGATTAAAGACGAAAAATATGAAGATATTCCCGATTCTTTTGAGTTTCTAATTAAAAAAACATTTTCCGAGTATAGTAAATATAAAGACCCGGAGATAATAGATTTTGTTTTAGATAAAGAAAGATACATAATGATATTCAATAAAATTAGAGAAGTAGAAATAATTGAAGCAGAAGAACCTTTTTTAAAAAGATTTATTAAAATAAATATAGATCTTAATAATATAATTAATTGCGTCAGGGCAAAGATAAGAGGGGAGAAAAAAGCTTTTACCAAAGAGTTCTTAATTCCCGAAGGTGATTTTAAAACGGAAAACTTAATAGAAATATACGATTCTCCTTTATCTTCCTGGTGTGAAAAACTTGTATATACCGATTATAAAGATACAATAGAACTGGGCATAAATTATTTTCAAAAGAATAATTCCTTAATGGAATTGGAAAAATTAAGAGATAATTTTATCCTAAATTTTTCAAAGATAGGAAAATACGTTACCTTTGGGATTGAACCGTTAGTAGGATTCATTACCGCCAAAGAGAACGACATAAAAAATATTAGAATAATATTATCGGGCAAGTTAAATAAATTATCTCCTGATCAAATCAAAGAAAGAGTACGTGATACTTATGTATAAAATTGCTTTAATGGGAAATAGAGAAACGATAATAGGTTTTAAATTGCTGGGTGTTTCTATATTTCCCGTAAAGAAAAAGGAAGAATCTTTAGAAATATTAAATAAATTAGTAAAAGAAGAATATGCGGTGATATTTATAACCGAAGAAATAGGCTGTCAAATAATTGAAGAAATAGAAATATTACAAAAAACATCTTTTACAAGTATAACCATAATACCAAGTAAATCGGAAAAGAAATATTTGGGATTAAAGATATTAAGAAATAATATTGAAAAAGCTATAGGAACAGATATATTATTTAGAAAAGAGGTAGAATAATGGAAACAGCGAAAATAACTAAAGTTGCCGGACCGGTAGTAGTAGCTAAAGGATTAAAAAATGCCAAAATGTACGATGTAGTAAAAGTCAGCAATCGCAAGTTGATTGGTGAAATAATTGAACTAAATAAAGATTTAGCAACTATACAGGTTTACGAGGAAACTTCAGGAGTTGGCCCCGGAGAACCTGTTTTTTCTACTGATATGCCACTAAGCGTGGAATTAGGCCCCGGTCTTATCTCATCCATTTATGATGGTATTCAAAGACCTCTGGATGTATTAAAAGCAAGCAGCGGAGAATTTATTACTAGAGGAGCAGAAGCGGATGCTATTGATAGAAAAAAGAAATGGGATTTTGAGCCAATTTTAAAAAAGGGAGATAAAGTAATATCCGGCGATATTATAGGCACTGTCCAGGAAAGTAGTATTGTTAAACATAAAATTATGGTTCCTTACGGAATTCAAGGTGAAATTAAAGAAATATATAAAGATAAATTTACGGTTACAGATACTATTGCTCTAATAGAAGACCGGGAAGGTTCTATTCACGAGATTAAAATGTTGCAAAAATGGCCGGTAAGGAGATCAAGGTCCTACAAGAAAAAATTGCCTCCTATTGAACCGTTAATTACCGGACAAAGGGTAATTGATATGTTTTTTCCCATAACTAAAGGGGGAACTGCCTGCATACCGGGTCCTTTCGGTAGTGGAAAGACCGTAGTACAACATCAGATATCCAAATGGTGCGATGCAGAAATTATTCTCTTTATCGGATGTGGCGAAAGAGGTAATGAAATGACCGATGTTTTGCTTGAATTTCCGGAATTAATCGATCCTAATTCCGGAAAACCATTAATGGAAAGAACTATTTTGATTGCCAATACTTCAAATATGCCGGTAGCCGCCCGTGAGGCCTCTGTATATACCGGTATAACCATTGCGGAATATTATCGAGATATGGGATATAATGTTGCGCTTATTGCTGATTCAACTTCTCGTTGGGCAGAAGCAATGCGTGAGATCTCAGGACGGTTAGAAGAAATGCCGGGAGAAGAAGGATTTCCTGCTTATTTGGGTACCCGAATTGCAAATTTTTACGAAAGAGCCGGAAGGGTAAAATGTCTGGGTAGTGATGATAGAGAAGCAACCTTAAGTATTGTCGGTGCGGTATCTCCCCCGGGAGGAGATTTATCCGAACCGGTTACCCAAAACACTTTACGTACCGTTCAAGTTTTCTGGAGTTTACAAGACAAGTTAGCTTATAAAAGGCATTTTCCCGCAATAGATTGGTTAACCAGTTATTCCCTTTACCTGTCAGGGCTGTCTGAATATTACAAAAAAGAGATCGGTGAAGAATATATAGAAATCCGTGATAAAGCCATGGCATTACTTCAGGAGGAAGCAGAATTAGAGGAGATTGTAAGATTGGTAGGTATTGATGCCTTATCAACTCAGGAGAAGCTAATATTAGAAACAGCAAGATCTATCAGAGAGGATTTCCTGCTTCAAAATGCCTTTGACATAACTGATTCCTATAGTTCTATAAAAAAGCAATTTCTTATTTTAAGATTAATTCTAATGTTTCACGAAAATGCTGAAAAAGTAATTAAAAATGGTGTGACTATTGAAAAATTATATGCTTTACCAGTCAAAGCAAAAATAATTAGAGCTAAACTTATAGAAGAAAAGAACCTAAAAGTATTTGGTGAAATTGAAAAAGAAATAGTATCCCAAATTAGTTCAACAACCGATTAAAGGGAAGGAGATAATATAGCAAAAATGATTAAAGAATATTTAACTCTATCAGAAGTAGCCGGGCCCTTAATAATAGTAGAAAAAACAATTGATGTAAAATATCAGGAATTAGTTGAAATAGAACTATCTTCCGGAGAAATAAGAAGAGGGCAAGTGCTTGAAATAACTGAAGACAAGGCAGTTGTCCAGGTATTTGAGGGGACAACAGGAATTGATATTTCAAATACTAAGGTTCGTTTTTTAGGAAAGGTAATAGAGTTACCTCTCTCTATGGATGTGTTGGGAAGAATATTTGATGGTTCAGGAAGACCTATAGACGATGGTCCTCAAATTATTGCAGAAAAAAAATTAGATATAAATGGAAATCCACTTAATCCTTATGCTCGAGATTATCCTAACGATTTTATACAAACCGGTATTTCATCCATTGATGTGTTAAATACTTTGGTCAGGGGACAAAAGCTGCCCATCTTTTCCGGTTCAGGATTACCCCATGCAAGACTTGCTTCCCAAATCGCACGACAGGCAAAAGTATTAGGAAAAGAGGAGAAATTTGCCGTTGTATTTGCCGCTATGGGAATTACTTTTGAAGAAGCAAATTTTTTTATAAGTGATTTCAGAAGAACCGGAGCGATAGAAAAAAGTGTTATGTTTATTAATTTAGCAAATAATCCGGCAGTAGAAAGAATTATAACTCCTCGAATGGCTCTAACCTGCGCAGAGTATTTGGCATTTGAAAAAGATATGCATGTATTGGTAATACTTACTGATATGACTAATTATTGTGAAGCTTTAAGAGAAGTTTCTGCTGCTCGAAAAGAAGTTCCCGGCAGACGTGGTTATCCCGGTTATTTATACACAGATTTAGCTACTCTATACGAGAGAGCTGGAAGAATAAAAGATAAAAAAGGCTCAATAACTATGATACCGATATTAACCATGCCTGAAGATGATAAAACTCATCCCATACCAGATTTAACCGGTTATATTACAGAAGGGCAGATTATTTTATCAAGAGAATTACACCATAAAGGGATTTATCCTCCTATTAACGTATTACCTTCTTTATCCCGTTTGAAGGATAAAGGAATTGGGTTAAATAAGACACGCGAAGACCATGCAAATGTTATGAATCAACTTTTTGCTTCCTATGCAAGAGGTAAGGAAGCTAAAGAATTAGCAGTAATTCTAGGAGATGCTGCCTTGACAGAGATAGATAAAAAATACGTTAAACTTTCGGATAATTTTGAGGAATTATTTGTTAAACAGGGAGAAGATGAAAATAGAACTATCGAAGAGAGTTTAACTATTGGATGGAAACTATTAACAATTATTCCGAAAGAAGAACTAAAAAGAATAAAAGATGAATTTATAGAAAAATATTTACCAACGGATATAACCACGGAGGATAAAAATATCAATGCTGTTAAAGGTTAATCCAAATCGAATGGAGTTAATAAGATTAAAAAAGAGACTTCTTGTCGCCAAGAGAGGGTATAAACTACTAAAAGATAAGAGAGATGCATTAATTCAAGTATTTGTTCGTTTAGCAAAAGAAAGTAACATGCTCAGGGAGGAATTAGAAGAAAAGCTTCTGAAATGTTATGCTATTTTTTCTAACACCTCTTCTTTAATGAGCAAGTTGGCTTTAGAGGAAACCCTAATGCTTACTAATGCAAAAGGTAGAGCGGAAGTCTCCTTTAAGAATGTAATGAGTGTAAATGTTCCCCAATACAAACTTAAATGTGAGGGAAGATATTATTCTTATGGGCTGGTTGATACCACTGCCGAGTTGGACAGTGCTTTAAAAAAATATCATGAAATATTGCCTTTAATGTTAAGAGTAGCCGAATTAGACAAATCCATAACTCTTTTGGCTAATGAGATTGAAAAAACCAGGCGAAGGGTTAATGCATTAGAATATGTAATAATTCCAGATTTGGAAGAAACAATAAAATTTATTACTATGAAATTAGACGAAATGGCCAGATCAAGTACTTCGGCAATTATGAGAATTAAGGAGATTATAAGAGCATAAAAAACGGCGTACATTATAAATACACCGTTTTTTTATTTATATCAATTTTTTTAGTCATTGCGAAGCAAGCCTGCCCCAGCGAAAGCAGGGGAAGCAATCCCGGGTCATTATAATTTTATTAAAAAGATGCTCTAATAAATCTATAAATTTATTTTAAAAGGATGATAATGAAGATTGGAATACTTTCTGATATTCATAGTAATTCTGAAGCAATAAATAGTGTTTTAAAAAACATTAAAAGGGTTGATGAATTTATTTGTTTGGGAGATATTGTCGGTTATGGTGCTGATCCCAATTATTGCATTGAAAAGGTAAAAGATTTAAACTGTAAATGTGTTGGCGGAAATCACGATTTTGCAGTTGTGGGAAAAGTAGATATAAATTATTTTAATTTTGCTGCGAGAGCTGCAATATTATGGACTTCTCGCCAATTAAAAAATGAGAACATTAATTTTTTATTAAGCCTGAGCAAAAAGATTGAACTTAAAGATAGAGTCTTTTTGGTTCATGGCAGTCCTCAAGACCCAATATTAGAATACATTTTAGATAAAAATACCGCAAGCTTAATCTTCAGTAAATTTAATTTTAAAATATGTTTTGTAGGCCACTCCCATTTAGCAGGATGTTTTTCTCTTGATGAAAATAATAATCAAATAAATTATATAGATTATATCAATGGTGGATGTATTGAAATTAGCAAGAATAAAAGGTATATTATTAATTGTGGGAGCGTTGGTCAACCTCGTGACGGTAATCCAAAGGCAAGCTATGGTATTTATGACCCGAAATGTGGAATTGTTAATATTTATCGTGTTTCCTACCCGATTCATCTAACCAAAGGTAAAATAATTAATGCCGGCTTACCCAGTAGTTTAGCTGATAGGTTAAGCTATGGTAGATAGATTATATGTGTGCCCGTGGCTCAATTGGATAGAGCGGCGGCCTCCGGAGCCGTAGATTGGAGGTTCAAGTCCTCTCGGGCACACCATTCCTACGAGAATTAGTTAACTTGTTAATTGGTTACCTGGTTAAATGGCCAAAACGACGAATTTAAAAGTTAGGATAAACTATATGTTCTATTATGTAGTAAAGGCTATTTGTTGGTTAATACTAAAAATATTTTGGCGAATGGAAGTGATTGGAACTGAGAATGTACCCGAAAGGGGAGGTGTGATAATTGCTTCGAACCATGTAAGTTATTTAGACCCAGTCGTTTTAGGCGCAGCGACCAAAAGAAAGATAAATTTTATAGCTAAAAAAGAAGTTTTTAATAATATTTTTAGCAGTATTTTTTTAAAAAACCTAAATGCCTTCCCCGTAGACAGAAAAAAAATTGATATGCCTGCTTTTAAAAAAACTATGAGTATCTTGGAAGAGGGAAGAATGTTAGGCATATTCCCCGAAGGGACACGTTCATTAAACGGCGAATTACAAGAATTAAAATTAGGAGTAGTAAAAATTGCTATGAAGGCGGGCGTACCAATCATACCGGTAGGAATTATTGGTACGCATAAAATATATCCTCACGGAAAAACATTCCCTATTTTATTTAAAAATAAAATAACCGTTTACTTCGGTGTTCCTCAGTACTTTGATAAACATAATATAAAAGATAAAACATATCAAAAAGAAGCATTAAACATAATAAGTCAGAGAATAAAAGAATTAACAGTGATAGACAATAATAAATAATAATTTCTATAACATATATGTTATCATTCGGTTTGATGTTATTAAAAACTACCTAAAATAAAGGGGTATTACTATGAAAAAATATTTTATATTTATTTTAACAATACTATTAACTTTTTTGTCTGTTAACGCCATAGCGGAGACTAATTATCTTACTATTCTAACTTTTGGTGAATATGGTAACAGACCTGGTGAATTTAACTACCCCGCAGGCATTGCCATAGATAGAGATAATAATTTGTATATAAGTGATTGGGAAAATGATCGTATACAAAAATTCAACTCTGATGGAAGATTGCTAAAGGTAATTCCGGAAGGAGAAGGGGAGGATGCGTTAAAACTTGATGGACCGGTAGGCTTGGCTCTGGATAGTCAGGGAAATATAATCATAGTAGAACAATTTAACAATAGAATCCATAAAATATCACCGGAAGGTAAATCCTTACAGATGACCGGGAAAGAAGGTAATGGCCCGGGTGAATTTTCTGATCCAAGAGGTATTGCCATAGATAAAGATGATAATATTTATATTGTAGATACAGGAAATAGCAGAATACAAATATTTTCTCCTACTTTCGAGTATATCAAACAATTTGGAAAAGAAGGTATGGGAGACGGTGAATTTTATTACCCAAGAGGAATTGCTTTTGATGAGGAAGGAAATATGTATATTGCCGACACTTTCCATGATCAGGTACAAGTATTTAGCAAAGAAGGCATATTTTTAAGAAAATTTGGTGGGAGCGGAAGCGAGCTCGGTCAGTTTAATAGCACAAGATATATTGCTCTTGATTCAAAAAATAATATATATATCACTGATTACAAAAACGGAAAAGTAGTAAAATATGATAAAGATAATAATTTCGAATTAGAATTTGGTAATGAATCGGATAGAATTAGCTTAAACTACCCGGAAGGAATTGTTATAGATGATAGGGATTATATTTATGTTGCCGATGCTGGAAATAATAGAATTGTAAAATTTTGCGTATCCCAAATAGTTATTCACAGTAATTTAGGCGATAAATATAGCGAAGAAAAGAATTGGGAGAAAGCAATATTGGAATACGAACAGGTTATTTCTATAGATCCTGAGAATATCAATGCTCGTGAAGGAATTGCTACTGCTTTTTATGAAAATAAACAATGGGAAGAAGCTATCGAAGCTTATAACTATCTTCAAAAAGACCATCCGGAGGATCAGAAAATAGAATTAAAAATTATTGATTCCCAATTTAATTTAGCCGTAGATTATGAAAATAATTTGTTCTTTAAAGATGCATCCAAAAAATTTAAGGAAGTCTTGGATTTAAATCCCAATTATCCTTCAGCTAAAAAAAGATATTATTTATCTTATTCTAAATATTTATTTTATTCAACTTATTTTAGAATAGCTTTTTTACTAATAATCATATTAATATTTTTTATAATATTGTTACCGAAAATAAGAAAGAAGACAAAAGATAGCCGACATTCCAAAAGAAATAGGTACTGATATTTAAATAGTAAAAGTCCTTTATATAGAGAAATAGGGGAGGGGATCTTATGAAAAAACTGGAAATAAGAAAACCCGCCGTTGCGGGTAGTTTTTACGCTGGTGATTTAAAATCTTTAAATAGACAGATTGAGAATTGTTTTTTGCATAAAATAGGACCAGGAGAAATTCCTCTGGTAAACCCCGAAAGAAAAAATAATATTATTGGATTAATTAGCCCACATGCAGGTTATATGTATTCAGGTCCTGTTGCAGCTAACGGATTTTACAAAATTGCTTTAGATGGTAAGCCCGATACCATCATTATATTAGGCCCCAATCATCGTGGCTTTGGTGAAGATATTTCTATTATGGCGGAAGGAAAGTGGGAAACACCTTTAGGGGAATTGAAAATAGATACTGATATTGCAGAAAGCATTTTAAGAAACTCTAAAATAATTAAAAATGATAAAAAATCCCATCAATTTGAGCATTCCATAGAAGTCCAATTACCTTTTATCCAGTATATTTTTGGAAAAAACATTAAATTTTTACCAATTTGCATGACTCGTCAAGATATCAATACAGATATCGAAATTGCCCAATCTATTTGTTCTTCTGTAGCCGATAAAGACGTTTTAATAGTTGCTAGCTCAGATTTTACCCATTACGAGCCGCAAGAATATGCAAAAAAAATGGATAAACAGGCAATAAATGCCATCCTTAATTTTGATCCTAAAAGACTATACGATATGATTTATCAACAAAATTTAAGTATGTGTGGTCCTGGTCCAATTACTGTAATGCTCAATATCTGCGAAAAATTAGGTGCAAAAAAGGCCGAGCTGCTAAAATACGCTACTTCTGGAGATATTACGGGAATGTATGACCAGGTAGTTGGTTATGCCTCTATAATCATCAGAAAATAACATATATCGTAAATATTAAAAGATGTACGGGCAGACCTTGTGTCTGCCCGTAGAAGTAGGGGTCGAATTTATCCGACCTGTTTTCAATGTGGATTCGATGAATCGAACTTCTACGAAAAAATGATATTTCTGCACAATTAAATTATAGATTTTTAAAAAAAATACTTATTAATAAATGTGTTGAGGAACAGTAATATGATAGAATCTTATAAATTTGGAGAAATTATAATCAATGGGAAAAAATATAGTTCGGATCTTATTATTTTCAAAGATTATATCTATGATAGTTGGTGGAGAAAAGTAGGGCATAATCTCTGCATTGATGATATAAAGGAAATAATAGACAAAAAACCTGATATCTTAATTATTGGAACTGGATGTTATGGTTTAATGAAAGTGCCACAAAAGTTAATAGAAAATATAAAATCATCTGGTATCAAACAAGTAATAGTAAAAAAAACCGGAGAGGCATGTACTGAATATAATAAACTTTATAAAACAAATAATGTAATCGCTGCTTTTCATTTAACCTGCTGAATGTTATTAGAACATTATGATAGAGCGAAGAAAACCTTCTTTTTGCAATACCTTATCTCAAACAACCTGATAATAAATAAAAATTTTGTCTACTTTACATAAGATATATTATAGGACGTTGTAAAATAACTTAAATAGTGAAAGCCCTGAAAATTCCCACTTATTCGATTGTAGTTGTTTTGGGAATTTGAAATTTATTTTCATTTTGTCCTCCAGAATAATTATTTATTTCAACATATTTAAAATCATTACAGATTTCAAGATTTAATTTTGCAGTATCTTTGCACTGTTCGATTAAATCTTTCTTTAACGTTTCCTTTTTTATTTTATCAAGATAATTTTTTGTTGCTTTTCGCGCAATCATTTTTTCAACCTCTTATATTAATAATCCCTATACATCATATTATATTATACACATATTATATTTATTATCCATAATTTTACTAATAATAAAATCTGCTCTACCTTTTTCCGCCACAAAAACTATAAAAAAACTATAATTATTATATATATTACTATATTTACTCTATAAAAAAAGATTTACCAAAACGCTATAACCCTTATAAACAAAGGCTTTGAAGGATTTTAAAAAACGTTCATATACTGCGTATATGAAGAATATTTGACCTGTCCCTTATGATTGTACCTATTTTGAAAAAGTCCCCCCTTAAAAACGAAATTACGAGGTCTATTTTTTGTAATTCTTCAACCTCACCTGCACTTTTAATGCAAAGGTTTTTGATAGGCATTTTTTTATTTTATTTGATTAACAATTCTTTCTCGATGTTTTTATCTAATTAATCTAATCAATTTTTCATCTATATATTTTAGTTTTAGGT
>DASRMF010000059.1:0-7149 GCA_035648055.1 Atribacterota bacterium | reverse complement strand
CCTGGCACCTTATATTGACCATACTTTATTAAAGCCTGACGCAACAGAAGCTCAAGTGAAAAAAATATGCGAAGAAGCCGTTCAGTATGGTTTTTGTACGGTTTGTATTAATCCTTCCTGGGTAGTTTATTGTGCCAGGGAATTAAGGGGGACCGGAGTTAAAGTCTGCGCTGTCGTGGGATTTCCATTGGGGGCAACAGACAGCAGGACCAAGGCTTACGAGACGCGTAATGCCATAGAAAACGGAGCTGATGAAATAGATATGGTGATCAATGTAGGTGCTTTAAGAAATGGCGATCTAAAGACTGTGGAAGCTGATTTGAGAGCAGTATTTACAGCTTGCAGGAAGACCACGACTACCAAGGCAATTATTGAAACTTGTTTACTATCAGACGAGGAAAAAGTAATAGCTTCTCAATTGGTAAAAAAAGTTGGTTTTGATTTTGTAAAGACCTCTACCGGTTTTTCTACCGCCGGTGCTACTGCCCATGATGTTGCCCTGATTCGCAGGACTGTTGGTCCTAAAATGGGAATTAAGGCAGCAGGTGGAATCCGTACTTACGAAGATGCTTTATTAATGATTCGCTCTGGGGCAACCCGGCTGGGTTGTAGTGCCAGTGTAAAGATTGTCAGTGTCTGAAATGATGTGATTATTATAGATACTGGCTCTACTACCGAAAATCTCCCTAAATTTATTCCGGAAAATATAACTCTTACTATTATATGTTATGCTCTAAATATTTTGTTTAATGTTTATGAAAATAAGAATCGGAAACTAATATTCCCCAGAGGTTATTTTCATGTTGATACTCTCATGTTTGAGAGACCAGAGGGGATTGATATGATCAAGAAGATAAGGGCCAATAAAGCCTTTATTTCAGCTGCAGGCGTTACTGAAAAATTAGGAGTTCCCTGTGCAACTAATTACGAGAAGGAAACCAAGAAAGCAGTTATCGAATCTTCTGATACTAAAATTTTATTGGTAGATTCTTCAAAATTTGGGAAAATTAAAATTTCTCATTTTACTGAACTTACCGATTTTGATATTGTTATCACCGATTCGGGAATTTCCAAAGAATGGGAAGAAATTATAAAAAATCGCGGTGTTAAGTTATATATCATTTAAAGAAAACGGTAAAGCTTCTACGAATCGAAAATCATTGTGACATATCTTTATAGATGTTTGAGTCCAATACATTTGCACCATTGAAGGATCCTTGTTATTTAATAACTGACTACAATATTCAATCGGAGTCAAAAGTTTTAAGCTCCTATGAGGTTGATATAGAAGTAAAGCTCAATTAGGCATCAATATAAAAATTCCAAACGTATCCAATAAGGGGGGGCCAGACAATAACCAGCCCTTTGGCATTTTACCAAAGGGCTGGTTTATTTTTTTTAAATTATTTTTAAAAAAAAGAAGGATTTTTGGGAAATATGGCGTAAAGGAAAAGAAATGCAACAAAAAAGATTTTATAATTTTAAAAAATATCTTGATTTTTTCTGAGAGAGAGGAGGCGATAAGATTATTATTAAAAAACCCGAGAAGATTTTCTAATAGAGGTGATGAAAAAAAATTAGAAAGGAAAAAGTTGATTTTAAGCTAAAGTATTCTTTTTTAATCTGTACATGTTTTTTGTAAAATTGGGTTATTTATTAAATGTAAAAATATTAATCTAAAAAAGGAGAAATGTATGAAAAGAAAATCTATTCTGTTAATGGTTCTAATGTTGGTTTTTATTGTATTTATTTCTATTTCCTTAACTGGTTTAGCTGGAGCGAATGTTGAGGAAGCAAAAGCAACCGTGATAAAGTGGGCTGATGAAAATGCTACCCATATCAGTGATGTGTCGTATAAGATTTGGGAGTACGCCGAAATGGGGCTAAAAGAGTTCAAATCATCTGACCTTCTGGTAAGTGAATTGGAGGCAAATGGGTTTAAAATTGAACGTGGACTTGCAGGAATGCCAACAAGTTTCGTAGGTACCTATACCCAGGGAACAGGCAAGCCTGTCATCGGTTTTCTCGCTGAATATGATGCATTACCTAACGGTCACAGTTGTGGCCATAACCTATTTGGTGCCGGCAGCGTAGGCGGAGCCATTGCTACTAAAGAAGCGATGGAGAAATACAACATCAATGGAACCATTAAATTATTTGGAACTCCTACAGAGGATACTCATGGTGGTAAGGTTTGGATGGCACGAGAAGGTGTATTTAATGGCTGTGACGCCATCTTGAGTTGGCATCCAGGTACTAAGAATGAGGCTAATTATGGATCAAATTTGGCAGTGCAGATCCTGGAGGTTAATTTTATGGGATTGAGTTCTCATGCTGGCGCTGCTCCTGAGAAAGGCCGCTCGGCCTTGGACGGTTTGATGATTTCTTCTATAGCCATGGAGTTCTTAAGAGAACACATGATTGAGCCTATGAGAATACAGTATATCGTTACGAACGGGGGCCAGGCACCAAACGTTGTCTCTGAATTCGCTCAAATGAAACTCGTCCTTCGTGGTCCGATGATGAAGGATATTGAAGATCTACGTTCACGGTTCGGCGGAGTAGATGATTGTATTCGTGCTGGGGCTTTGGGGAGCGGTACGGATGCGACCATGCGGATTGTGGGTGCATTCTATAATAAATTACCCAATAAAACAGGTGCCTACCTGATCAATGAGAATATGAAGGCTATCGGAGCACCTGCCTTCACAGAAGAAGAAGCACAATTTGTTCAATCACTTGCTGAGAAAAATGATGTTCCATTGGGTAAGTTAGATAGTACAATCTATGATCCTATAGACGATACAAGCAAGGGGTCTGCTGATACTGGAGATGTCAGTTATTTAGCTCCATTAATCGACTTTAAGACTGCTACTGAAGCACTTGATACAGCTGGTCACAGCGTGGTAAAAAAAGAGCAGAATGGCATGTCGATTGGCTGGAAAGGTGCCATATTCGCGGTCAAGGTATTAGGTTACACGGCTCTCGATCTCTTAACTGACGAAGCAAAATTAGCCAGTATTCAGAATGAATTTAAGGAAAAACTGATTGGCGCGGATTACCGTCCGATTCTTCCAAAAGACTTGTGGCCTCCAATTCCGGAGCAGAATCCCTCGGATTTCAAGGGACCATCTGCCCAAGCTTATCCCGAAATGAAAGCGCCAGAATCGCTTCTCTTTTGGAAGACAAAATAAAAATAAGTTTATTCACGCATGATAAACAGTACAAAGTGTTAATAAGATAACTTAAACTTAATTTCATAATTTATACTGATAGCTCCAAATCTGTCCAATAGAGGGAGCCAGACAATTTAAAGCCCTTTGGCATTTTTGCTGAAGGGCTTTTTCTTTTATAAATTATTTTTCAGAAAAAGAAGGGTTTTTAAAAACTCTGTAGTATTATTTAAAATATATGTAATTATTATTTTCAAACCAGGATTATCCTGAATAGGTTACTAATAATATAAAAGGGGTAAGTATAATATGATTTATAAAGCTAGTCGTTTTTGGGGCGGTTGGAAATCATTCACTAAATTTTTTATTCCTGACAGAATTGAAATACTAAACGATAGAATAGTTGCAAGGAAAAGCGGATGGTTCGGACTTACAGGAACTGATGAAGAAATATTATTTTCAAAAATAGCTTCCGTGAGAATGGAAAAAGGTTTTTTTACCGGAGCAGTCCTGATCGAAACAACAGGTGGAGCGGTAAAAGATATAGAAGTTAGAGCGTTCAATAAAAGAACTGCCTCCAGGATGGTTAAATCGATTAATGAAAAAACCACAGATAAAAGTAATTCGGTTTGATTTTAGTATTTTAAAGGTATAGTTTTACAATTATATCTAATAAATATTAATTATTTCCTCTAACTTATGATACATTTCTTCGGTTTCCTCACTCATACAAAAGTTGCGAAAATCGTTCTGTCTGGGAAGCCAGACAATAACCAGCCCTTTGGCATTTTACTGAAGGACTGGCTTATTATAAATATTTTTCCAGGAAAGAAGGATTTTTAAATAGATTTGTAGTATTAAGTAAATAGGGTGTTAAAAAAATTAAGTAAGTCTATTTTTTTAGGAATAATCTTAAATAGTTTACTAAAAACCATTTCCTGATTTCTTAGGAAAAATCTTTCAGATGAAAAGACAGAGCAAGAGAGCAATATTAATATTTTCTTATATTGTCTTTTTATTTATAATTATTGAAAAACGCTTTATCAAAATAAATCCACACTGAAAAAATGCAGCAATAAAAGAAATAGCGTCTGTGAACTTGTGAAACCAGACCTCAAAAATATTATATATTTAGAATAACCATGATTTTAAAATTCTATAATAGATCCTGGACAACACACATTTTTTTTGAAAGTTTTTGATTTATTTGATATTTTAAATTATACACTAGGAGGGTTTATAAATGGAATACAGAAAATTAGGTCGAACAGGACTTGATGTTTCTATTATATCATTTGGCGGCATAATGGTGAATAACATGGATCAAGAAGAGGCAAATAAAGTGGTTTCTGAAGCTATTAAAAGAGGAGTGAATTTATTTGATGTTGGGCCAACTTATGGAGACGCTCAAAATAAACTAGGACCAGCTATAGAAAAATATCGAAAACAGATAATTTTAACTTGCAAAACTGAATCTTATAAAACCAAGGGAGAGGTTAGGTCTGACTTGGAAAATTCTCTAAAATTACTAAAAACCGATTTTTTTGATGTTTACCAGTTACATGAAGTCATCAATGAAGATTTGTTGAAAAAATCAATGGGTTCGGGTGGAGCCTTAGAAGCCATTCTGGAAGCAAAAAAAGAAGGCTTGGTTAATTATGTCGGATTTTCATCTCATAGTGAAGAATGGGCACTGAAACTCATGAAACTCTATGATTTTGATACTGTCATGTTTCCTATAAATTGGAATTACTGGTACAATAATCATCAGGGGGAAGCAGTAATAAAAAAAGCTCGAGAAACGAATAAAGGTATACTGGCTATTAAATCTTTAGCTCAAAGGCGTTGGAAAGATGGTGAGGAAAGGCATGGATATAAAACTTGGTATAGGCCTTTGTTTGATAACGATGAATTAGCCTTGCTCGCACTCAAATTTACATTATCAAAAGATATTGATTCTGCAGTTAGTCCAGGCGATAAAAGCTTGTTGTATAAAAGTATTGATTTAATAGAAGATAATAAGGGTTTTTTAAATCTTTCAAATTCCGAAAAAGAAAGATTGGAAGAATTTGTTGCTCTATATGGGGGGCAACTTTATCCAGTTGTAAAATCCTAATCTGTTTTTAGAAATGAGATTACTCTCCTTTTAGTAATATATTTTTTTTGCCTAAGAACAAAAGGCCTAGCCCCAAAGAGTTGGTATAAACTTGAAGATTTTTCCATCAAGTATTTGCAAATTTTTTAGGAAGAATTTTTCAGGTAGAAAGACAGAGCAAGAGAGTCAACAATTGTTTTCTTAGGATGTCTTTTTATTTTGAAGAGAAATGGTTTGCAGGAATTTAATTAAGGGGAGTTTTGATTTTAGAAATAGTTATGTCAAATGTTGAGACCTGACCCCTTTATTATTTCGTGAAGAAGCAGTTGCTTCTGGTAGAAGGCCTTGTAAGAAATGCAAACCGTGAAATAATATCAAATATAATAATCTATAAGAAGATAATCATCCCTTTGATTTTATCCAAAAGGAGTCATTTATGAAAAAAGAAGAAGATATCACTAATAAATGTCCGACTTGTGGAAGACCAACTCACAAAGAATCAAAGTATTGCATTTTTCATGCAAGTGCAGAAGAAAAGAATGTAGGTGAATTTAAAGAGGCATTAAAGGAATATGTAAATAAGATTAAAAAAGAAGATGGGGATTATGATTTTGAGAAATTTATTTTTATTGGAGATATAGATTTTAAAAAAGATTTAAATATTACTATTTTTAAACTTGCTAACTTTACAGAGGCAACCTTCGAGGGAGTTGCTAACTTTACAGAGGCAACCTTCAGTAGATTTGCTTACTTTACAGAGGCAACCTTCAGTAGAGTTGCTTACTTTACAGAGGCAACCTTCAAGGGAGGTGCTGACTTTATAGAGGCAACCTTCGAGGAAGTTGCTCACTTGCAAGAGGCAACCTTCAAGGGAGGTGCTAACTTTATAGAGGCAACCTTCAAGGGACTTGCTTACTTTAAAGGGGCAACCTTCAGTGGAGTTGCTAACTTGTCAGAGACAACCTTCAAGGGACAAGCTGACTTTACAGAGGCAACCTTCGAGGAAGTTGCTTACTTTACAAAGGCAACCTTCAGTGGAGTTGCTAACTTGTCAGAGACAACCTTCAAGGGACAAGCTGACTTTACAGAGGCAACCTTCGAGGAAGTTGCTTACTTTATAGAGGCAACCTTCAAGGGAGGTGCTAACTTTATAGAGGCAACCTTCGAGGGAGATGCTGACTTTAAATTAAAATATTTAATTAAAGGTATAAATTTACTTAAATTAAAAGTGTTTTCTGGAAAGAAAATATCAATCAATGTAATGAATGGGAAAGGAAAAATATCTTTTAAGCGCGCTTACTTAGAAAATATATATTTAGATATAGAATTAGTTGAGTGTGTACTTATTGATTTTACTGATACATTATTTAGAAATACTAAGGTAGAAAAAGATAAAATAAAAAACCATATTCTCCAGGAAAAAGAGAAGAAATTTTCCAAAGCTAAAGAAATCTATTTGCTATTGAAAAATAATTTCCATAGCATTGGTCAATATGAAGATGAAAGCTGGGCTTATAAAAAAGAAAAAGACATGGAAAGGAAAAGTAATTGTCATTTTAATACTTTGCATAAATGGCTTTGGTCTTGTTTTTTAAACGGAATATTTGGATATGGCATACAGCCGTCTAAAGTAATAATGTCAGCAATATTAATTATTACACTTTTCTCTTTTCTTTTCATGAATCCTGGAATAAGCAACATTGTTGGTATCGAGGAAATTACTTCAAATAACTTTTTCGATTGCTTATATTTTAGCACAATCACTTTTACAACTTTAGGGTATGGTGATTTTAGACCTCTTGAAGGATTAGGAAGATTTTTAGCAGGTTCAGAAGCTTTTATAGGTGCCTTTATGATGGCATTGTTTGTATATACTTTTGC
>DASRMF010000058.1:0-23191 GCA_035648055.1 Atribacterota bacterium | reverse complement strand
CTCTTCTCTTTTCTTCCAGGACAACCTCAAGTAGTTCTGAAATTTCCTCTTCACCCCTTATCTTGTTAAGGAAATGAACCTGCCGTCGCTATTTTCTCATTAATTTTATTTAATTAGAGGCCTATTCAAATTTAAATCCTTAACAAACAAAACACTTGTACTGTATTTTTTCATTTTATTTTATAAACTCCCTTTAATTGTTAGATTTTTAGGGATAATTTATTGTAATATCTCTACAGGTGAATCCCGCATCAAATAAGAAATGATAAAATAATTTTATAAGATGAGCCGGGAATATCTTTCAGAAAAGAATATTTTTCAATATATTCATCTGCACCTAATTTCATTAATTCATTAATGACTTCCCGAGTAACATAACTACTCATCATAATCACTGCTCTTTAAAATATTTCCATTAGGCAAATCCATTTAGCATTTTATCAAACAAGGCGCGATATCTTTTTTCACAATCTAAAGTTTTCTTCTTGGTCTTATTTTCTTTATTATTTAATTTTTCTGTTTCCAAAATATTTCTTTTCATTTTTTCTATCTTTCCACCTAAATTGATTTAATTTGTTCTTTGGGCACGATGCATCTGCCCCTACGGGAAATTACAATTAATCTAATCTTTATTCTTTGTAGGAGTCAGATTTATTCAATACGGGCGCTATTTTGGCAATTTTCTTCGGGCGTATTGCAATACGCCCCTACAAGAAGAAAGGAAACACATAGGCACAATTACAGAAAAATAGTGTAGGGGCGCTGAAACATTAATCTATTCTTTATTTTATTCTACTTCATCCGGTATGAAACCTCTGAATTGAGCATTGTAAAGTTTCGCATATAACCCATCCTTGGCAATAAGATCATCATGATTACCTTTTTCTTTAATTCCTTGGTCAGTTAAAACCACTATCTGGTTAGCATTTTTAATAGTAGAAAGCCTGTGGGCAATTACCAGCACTGTTCTACCGACAGTTAACTTTTCTAAAGCCTGTTGTATTATAATTTCTGCTTCACTATCTAATGCTGAGGTAGCTTCATCAAGTATGAGGATAGCAGGATTCTTTAAAAATGCTCTGGCGAGAGATATTCTCTGTTTCTGACCACCTGAAAGTTTTATCCCTTTTTCTCCTACATAGCTATCATATCCTTCGGGTAAACTCATTATAAAATCATGAATGTTAGCATCTTTAGCTGCTTTTACTACTTCTGCCTCTTCTGAGTTTGGTTTTCCATATAATATGTTTTCCTTTATTGTCCCGGTAAACAAAAATACATCCTGCTGAACCAGGCCAATATTCTCCCTTAGAGATTTTAGTTTTACATCTTTTATATTAATGCCATCAATTAATATTTCACCATCATTAACCTCATAAAATCTGGGAATTAACTGGCAAAGAGTAGTTTTTCCACCACCGGATGGACCTACTAATGCCATTGTTTCTCCCGGCATTATGGCAAGATTTATATTTGATAAAACAAATTTTTCCTCGCTATATTTAAAAGCAACATTTTTAAACTCAATATTTCCCTTTATTTTTTTAAAAGTAACAGCGTCTTCCTTATCTACTATAGAAGGTTTTACTTTCATAATTTCCACAAATCGTTCAAAACCAGTCATACCATCTTGAAATTGCTGGGTAAAGTTAGTGAGTTTTCTAATCGGTTGAAGAAAAAAATTTATATACAAAAGATAGGCAACTAGATCCCCGATATTTATATATCCCCGATAAACAAAAAATCCTCCAACGCTTAGCGTGATAATATTTAAGATATTTGACAAAAAGAATATTCCAGCAAAGAACTCTGCCATTACTTTATAAGCAAACTCTCTCGAACTATTAAACTCTCTATTTCCCTCGTTAAACTTTTCAATTTCATATTCCTCGTTAGTAAATGATTTTGCAACCCGTATACCGGATATACTGTTTTCCAATTGTGCATTAACATTGGCAATTCTTTTTCTGACCAATCTAAAGGCACTTGTCATTTTTTTTCTTTTTAAAATTGCATACCAGATTAACAAAGGTAAAAAACCATATATAATTAAAGTGAGCCTCCATTCTATAGTGGTAAGTATAATAAATGAACCTATAAGCATTACCAGGGATATGAATAAATCTTCCGGTCCATGATGAGATAATTCAGATATCTCCCTTAGGTCGTTTACTATTCGAGACATTAGATGTCCGGTTTTTATATTATCAAAATAATTAAAAGAAAGGGTTTGCAAATGTTCAAAGAGATCTCTTCTCATGTCCCGTTCCATTCTGGTTCCCACAATATGTCCCCAGTAATCTATAATATAATTTAAAACTGCTCTAATCACAGCGAGTATTAACAGTACTATAACAAATATATAAAATATTCTTAATTTACCATTAGGTATGATATCGTTAATAAATTGCCTGGTAATTAAAGGGAAAATTAAATCAATAGAGGCTATAAAAAAAGCGCAGCTTAGATCCAATATAAATAACTTCAAGTATGGTTTGTAATAAGATATAAATTTTTTTAACATTATTTGTCCTTTTCTATTATTTCAATCTTTCCAGATTAATTTTTAAATGTCTTTACTATTTAACTTATAAAGTTTATCATTTTAAAAAAGGTTTTTCAAATGCAACGGACAAAAAACAGTACCGAGTCAAGATTATAGCGTGGAGCGTACAGCGTTTAGCGTATAGGTGCGGGTAAATAAGTGTAAGGAAAATATTTTCTCTTTACTTTAATTTTAAAAAATGATAAACTTTAATTCACGTATTACAATTTAAATATATATTTTGAAAGGAGTTTTTTAATGAATAAATCAATGAACATTTTTAGAACTGCTACTATTTTAACTTTGTGCCTTTTGGCCTTTTTCCTTTTCAGTACCTCTTCTATTTTGGCTGAAGAAGTAACATCTACCACCGATACCGAAGTAAATCCAGAAATCGTTGAAACTATTTTACCTCCGGAGACGATATTAGCTTCTTTTAGCGGACAAACTATTACTCTCGGTGAATTTAATCTAATATGGGAAGAGGTTCCGGAAGAATATAAACTACAGCTTGATAAAAGCATGGTACTCGATCAGATGATATCAGAAAAACTGCTAATTCAAGAAGCAAAAAATATGGGCTTAGAAGAAGATAAGGATGTATTGGAACAGATTAAAAAGATGACCGAGCAAATATTGGTCCAAGCTTTGATAGAAAAAGATATTTTAGATAAAGTACAGGTAGGCGATGTAGAAGTTGAAAAATATTACGAAACAAATAAAGATAATTTTACTGAAAAAGAACAAGTCCATTTATATAACATTTTATTAGAGACCGAGGAAGAAGCTCAAAATGTTTTAGAACAATTAAAAGCAGGCGAAGATTTTAGTGAAATTGCTAAAACAAAATCTACCGGTCCCAGTGCTGCCCAGGGTGGAGATATGGGATTTATCTCTAAAGGGTCAACAATTCCGGAAATTGAAGAAGCTATATTCGCTTTAGAATTGGAAGAATTAAGCGAAGTAGTTAAAACTGATTTCGGTTTTCATATTTTAAAAATTACTGAGAAAAAAGCGGAAACCGTTAAAACACTAGAAGAGGTTAGAGAAGAGATCGTTCAAACCTTGCTGCCCGAAAAACAAAAAGAAGCTTTTGATAATCTCTTGGAAGAACTAAAGGGTAAAGTCGAAATAGAAATAAATGAAGAGGCATTGAAATAGTATCGAGTAAAAAACTAGGATTCACAAGGAGGGCACAATGAATTGTGCCCTCCTTGTTTTTTTGCCTCTCGTTTTCTGTGGGCACGATGCATCGTGCCCCTACTACTAACGACTATTATACTTTCTCCAATGGTGCGAAATTCATTGATAATTTTTTTAATCCCACTCTTTCAAAATCCACAGTTATAAAAATGTCACTTGCAGTAAATATTTTATTTAATATAACCCCCATTCCCCAATCCGCATGCCTTATCTTATCTCCCACGACTACTTCAATCTTTTCCTTGTTATTTTCAAGTGAAGGAATTTCTTCTCCTTTTTCTTTGCCTGCTTTTTCTTTAAGATGTTTTGGAATTTCAGAAAAAAATCGAGAAACGCTATTAAACAAAGTATTACCATTCAAATTTCTTCTCCAGGCGTAAGTCAAATACAACCTTTCTTTAGCCCTGGTCATCCCTACATAACACAACCTTCTCTCTTCTTCTAATTCCTCACTGCTATTTAAGGAACGAGAATGAGGAAATATGCCTTCTTCAAATCCAGTAATAAAAACCACCGGAAATTCTAAACCCTTGGCACTATGCAGGGTCATAACTGTAACTACATCCTTTTCTCCTTTGTAAAGATCGATATCTGTAATTAAAGCAACGTATTCTAAAAAAGCAGTTAAAGATTTATCTTCGTTGTTTTCTTCAAACTCTTGAACTGCCAGAATTAATTCTTTTATATTTTCAATCTTGCTTTGAGCTTTGAATTCTCCTTCTTTTTTTAGTTCTTCATAATAACTTATTTTTTTTATTAGCTCTACGAGCAGTTCGCTCCCTTTGATTTCTTTTTTCTTCTCGTTAAGCTCGTCAATCAGGGAAATAAATTTCTTTATTGTTTCTTCCCTGTCTACAGATATTTTTCTTACCTTTAAGTACTGTTTTAAAGCTTGATAAAAGTTTATATTATTTTTTCTGGCTAACTCCTCTATTTTACTTAAAGTAACCTTGCCGATACCTAATTTAGTATTATTAATAATTCTTAAAAAACTTACCCTATCTTTTTGATCATGAATAAATCGCAGATAAGCCAGAATATCTTTTACTTCTTTTCTCTCGTAAAATCTTAATCCCCCTACTACCCGAAAAGGAATGCCTTGTTTGTTAAAAATTTCTTCAAAAGATCTCGATTGAGCATTAGTCCTATATAAAATAGCAAAATCTTTAAAATCTTTATCTTTTTTCTTATTTAGTTTTATAATCTCCTGACCTATAAATACTGCTTCATCCAGAGCGCTAACTGCTTCATAACATCTTATCTTTTCTCCGCCCTTTTTATCAGTCCATAGTTTTTTTTCTTTACGATTCCTGTTGTGTTTTATCAGATTTGAAGCTCCCTCTAATATCACTTTAGTAGATCGATAATTCTGTTCTAACTTAATTACTTTACTTTGAGGATAATCTTGTTCAAATCTCAAAATATTACTTAAATCAGCTCCTCTGAATTTATAAATACTCTGGTCAGGATCACCTACTACGAATAAATTATTATTTTTTCCCGAAAGTGATTTTACTAATTGATATTGAGCAAAATTTATATCCTGATATTCATCTACTAAGATGTAACTAAATTTATTCTGATAATGTTCTAAAGTTTCAGGTCTTTCTTTAAAGAGTTTCACAGTTAATAAAATCAAATCACTAAAATCCAGAGCGTTATTTTCAAACAATTCTTCTTGATATTGTTTGTACACTTTTGCTACAATTTTTTTGAAGTAATTCAGGGCATTATACTCAAATAATTCTGCATCTTCCAAATTATTCTTAGCCTTATCTATTATAGAAGAAATAATATTTGGGCTATACTTTTTAATATCTAAATCAAGGGTTTTAAGACATCTTCTTATCATACTAAGCTGATCGCCTTTATCATAAATAACAAAATTTTTATCGTAACCCAGGATATCTATCTCTTGGCGCAAAATCCGTGCACAAACAGAATGAAAAGTACCCATCCATAAGCCTTTCATCATACTTCCATTAGAAATATCTTTACTTATAAATTCAATCCTATCTTTCATCTCTTGAGCGGCTTTGTTGGTAAAAGTTACAGCTAATATGTTACCTGGATTTATCTTCTTTTGGTAAACCAAATAAGCAATCCTATGAGTCAAAACTTTTGTTTTTCCGCTTCCCGCACCGGCAATAACTAATGTGGAAACTTCTTTAACTTTTACTGCTTCTTGCTGTTTATCATTTAAATTGTCTAATATTTTCATATTTTTTCTTCTACAACTCCTGCTTTCATGAACCTATGTTTAGATATACTCAAGCCAACTTAAGTATTTATCTTCTTTCCCTTTAGCGATATCGAAAAACTTCTTTTGAATATTTTCAGTTACCGGTCCACGCTTTCCTTCGCCAATTTGGTAATTATCAATCTCTCTAATAGGAGTAACTTCAGCTGCTGTGCCAGAGAAAAATACCTCATCCGATATATAAAGCTCATCTCGACAGATATATTTCTCTTGAAGCTGATAGCCCATATCCTTTGCAATTTTTATTATGGAATCACGGGTAATTCCTTCTAATACTGTGGCAGTGGGAGTGGTATAGATTACTCCATTTCTAATCCAAAACAAATTTTCTCCTGAGCCCTCAGCTACAAAACCTCTGGTATCTAACAAAATTGCCTCATCAACTCCTGCTTCTATTGCTTCCATTTTGGCAAATATGGAATTGATATAATTTCCGCAAATTTTGGCTTTTTGAGAAGTTGAATTTATATAACTTCGCGCATAACTAGAAATTTTAGTTCTAATCCCTTTGGCTAAGGCCTCTTCACCCAAATATGCACCCCATTCCCAAACAGCAATGGCACAATTTATCGGGCAATTAAATGGATTTACTCCCAATTCCTTAAACCCACGATAGATTAAAGGCCGAATATAGCCACTCTTAAGTTTGTTTGCTTTAATAGTATCTTTAACCGCCTGTCTGAACTTTTCTTTGCTGTAAGGAATATCCATTTTAAATATTTTTGCTGAATTAAATAACCGATCAATATGTTCCTTTAATCTAAAAACCGCTGTTCCACTCTCGGTCTCGTAAGCCCTTATACCTTCAAATACTCCGCTTCCATAATGTAGAGCATGAGTACACACATGAACCTGAGCCTTATCCCAATCGGTCATCTTCCCGTCCATCCAAATTTTTTCTGCTTTCATTTTTTATTTACCTCCTTCTTAAGATTAAATATTTTGTTCTCTTCTAACTTTACTTTTTGTATTTTGAAATTATCACTATTAAGAATAATTTTAGCGGTTTTTTCTACTTTCCCTGGCAAACCGGTAGTGTAGTAATTTTCTTTACTTTTACCTTCTTCTTTTGAGATTCCCTTTTGAATGAGAATTTCTTTTAAAGTTAATGAGGTACTGACAGCTGGATCAACCAATATTACTCCCGACCCCATAATATCTGATATTACCTTTTTTAAGAAAGAATAGTGAGTGCAGCCTAATATTAGAGTATCAATTTGTGCTTCTTTTAAAGGTTTCAGATATTCTCGGGCAACTTCGTAAGTTTCAGGTGCAGTAAATTCACCGGCTTCAACTATAGGCACAAATTCAGGACAGAAATTAGAAAAAACTTTTATTTCGGGAGCAATTCTTTTAATCTCTTCAGGATAAGCTCCATTCTTGGTGGTAAATTCGGTAGCAATAACTCCGATCCTTTTATTTGAAGTTTTCTTTATGGCATCCTGAACTGCTGGCTGTATAACACCAATTATAGGAATAGAAAAATATGCTTTTGCTTTTTTGAGGCTGGCAGCGGTAGCTGTATTACAAGCTATAACACAGATTTTAATTTTTTTCTTTAGAAGAAAACTAATTATTTGAATAGTATAATCTATAAGTTCATCTTGATTTTTTTCGCCATAGGGTTGGCGCAGGTTATCGGCAAAATATTCAATATTTTCCCGGGGAAGTAATTTTTTAACTTCCTTTATTACTGATAAACCACCTAACCCCGAATCTAAAAAACCAACCGGTTGCTCTCTCATCTGATACCTCTTTCTTCTGTCAAATAAAAGAAATGTTACCTAGAATATTTTAAATAGTAACTTTAAAAACAATTTACAGTTTTAATGTTTATAATCTTGAGCAAAAGTGGGGAGGTTAAAGGCTGCTTTATGGATATCTTTATTATAATATCTTAAATCGGTGAGCTTTAAAGCTTCTGTTTCATCAAAATTATTTGTAGGATGGTATTTCTTAGAACAAAAAGTAAAGCCAATTACCCCACTGGGGTAGGTGGGAACTAAGGTATAATAATACTCTGAAATGGGATAAATATCTTTTATAAAAGAGAATAATGATTTAATAATCTTTTGATGATAGAAAAATGATTCTGCTTGAGTAACTACAACTCCATCATCTTTTAAGGCTTGGTACATCGCTTCGTAAAATTCTCTTCTGAATAATACTTCAGCAGGACCTATAGGGTCAGAAGAATCGACGATAATTATATCATATTCATCTTTGTGGGCTTTTATGAATTTATTTCCATCTTCACAATATATTTTTACTTTGGGGTCATTAAAACTATCGGCCAAATAAGGAAAATGTCTTTTAGATATCTCTATTACTTTTTCATCAATCTCACAGACATCTACTTCTTTAACATTATCATGTTTTAATATTTCCCTTACTGCTCCCCCGTCTCCTCCTCCAATTACCAGAACTTTTTGAGTCTTTGGATGGACACACAACGGAACATGAGCAATCATTTCGTGGTAACAAAATTCATCTGCCTCAGTAAGCATAATTATCCCATCGATAAGCAAAATCTTACCAAAAGACTCACTTTCTACGACTTCAATCTCTTGAAATTCTGATTTTATCTTTTCGAGAGATTTTGTGATCCTTACTTTTAAAGCCCTTCCGTTTTTAATCTCTAATTTCTCTTCTATCCACGTATCTTTGTTATTCAAATCAATTAGCTCCTTAAATTATAATGCATTTTAACTTCTTTTGCTTCGAAAAATTTCTTGGTAAATTCTACTGCCACTGATGGCTCATAATATTTACAACTGAATATATCTATATAGGCACTATTACTCTTGTTAGCAAAATGTCCTGAAATCAAAGAAGTTTCAATCAGTTGAACCATAGAATAACCGGCAACTTTCTCATCCTCACCAAAATTTACAATTTGAGTTTCTCCGAATTGCCTCATTTCGATTAATTCACAAAGTTCATCAACATATCTTTTTATAGCTGCGGCATCTCTTATAGTTTTAGGGTTACATTCATAAAGATCCACACTGGTTAATAATCCCCAGGCGTTGGTGTCGTAAAATTCTTTCTTTATATTGCGCATTTTTCAGATACCTCCGGTTTGTGTAAAAGTTTAACTGGAAAATCCAAAATGCCTCTTTTTACTTCTGTAACCGAAATTGAACCCGCTCCCAACTCTTCTTTAAGAAAATCCAATGCTTTCTCACTTTTAATTTCAGTTCCGCAGGTAAAAATATCTAAAGCACAGTAGCCATATTCAGGCCAGGTGTGAATGGAAAAATGGGATTCGGAAATTACCACCACTCCACTTACTCCGTGAGGAGAAAATTTATGGAAGGTCGAATTTAGAGCGGTTGCTCCTGAAATCTTTACTGCTTCTAACAGTAGTTCTTCTATTTTTATAACATCGTTGATTAGATTTGTATCACAATCGTATAATTCTATTAATAAGTGATCTCCTAAATGATTCATTCCTTTAACTTGCGATATATTTAAAGCCTATATCGCCCCCCCCTCTTTAAAATATTAGCTGCACATATCATCTACTTTCTTGATATTTTGCAGTATCAAAAAATCATTAAAATACAAAAGATAATATATCAAAATCTTGACAAATAATCAATACATTTTAACATATTTTTTAATTATTTTTTATAAAAAAATGAAGAGAGAGCGTAGATGTGTTATACCTGTTATTTTTTATTGTTTTTTTTCTCTTTTTTTTTCTCTAAATATTAATTATTCGGGATATTTTATTGGCCAAATACTCTGATAAATATTGGGTCTATATTTTTTAAATAAGTCTGATAATCAAAGCATTCTTCTATCTCCGATTTTGTTAAATATTGACTTATTTCCGGGTCTTCCAATAAAAGTTCTTTGAATTCGGCTTGACCCTGCCAGACCCGCATAGAAATTCCCTGCACTATTCTATAAGCTTCCTCTCGGGAAAGACCTTTTTCGGTAAGGCCTAACATCATCTTTTGAGAAAATATCAGACCTTTGGTTTTTTCTAAATTTTCTTTCATTCGTTCGGGATACACATTTAAATTAGAAATAAGATTAGTAAATTTTTGTAACATGTAATCGATTAGAATATTGCTATCCGGAATAATAATCCGTTCTGCGGAGGAATGAGAAATGTCCCTCTCTTGCCACAGGTTTACATTTTCCAGAGCAGCCATAGCATTAGCTCTAACTACTCGGGAAAGTCCACAGATTTGCTCACAAATTATAGGATTCCTCTTGTGAGGCATTGCCGAAGAACCCTTCTGCCCAGTGGAAAATTTTTCCTCTGCTTCGTAAATTTCAGTCCTTTGTAGCCCCCTTATTTCAGTGGCAAACTTTTCTAAAGAACTAGCTATTACCGCCAAAGTACTCAAATAATAAGCATGCCTATCTCTTTGAATAATTTGATTAGAAATCTTAGCTGGTTTCAGACTTAATTTTGCACAAACATATTCCTCAACATAGGGGTCAATGTGGGCAAAAGTGCCTACTGCCCCCGATATCTTACCATAACTTATTTCTTCCTGCGCCCTCTTCATCCTTTCCAAATTTCTCTCCATTTCGGAGAACCATAAAGCCATTTTAAAACCAAAGGTAATCGGTTCGGCATGAACACCATGTGTCCTTCCTACCATCAGAGTATATTTGTGCTCTATAGCCCTTTCTTTTAACGCCTTTATCAAATTTTCAATATCTTCTATAATTATTTTAGCAGACTGTTTTAACATCAAAGCCAAAGAAGTATCTAATATATCAGAAGAGGTTAAACCTTTATGAAAATAACGGGAATACTCTCCTAAATTTTCTCCAACGGCAGTGGTAAAAGCCAATACATCATGCCGGGTTATTTTTTCAATCTCCTGAATACGTTCTAAAGAATATCTGGCATTACTTCTAATATTTTCAATAGCGTTTTTATCTATTTTGCCTGATTCAAACAGGGCTTCACAGACCAAAAGTTCTACTTTTAACCAAGTTTTACATTTATTTTCCTCTTCCCAGATATTCTTCATAGCCGGGAGGGAATATCTATCAATCATTGATATCACCTCTTTTTTAATTGACCAATTCGTCGATTATCCAATTCTCCAATTAAGATAAAGATTAAGATTAATTGGCCGATTAACCAATTAAGATAATTATTTAGTTAACGTATAGCGTTTAGCGTATAGTTTTTGATTAGCAAGATGCCTTTCCTAATTAAACTCTAACTTAGAGCTAAAAGCGAAAAACCATAATTTAAAATTCAAAACTTTTTTGTATAAACTATTTCTTTTAATGTAGGGGTCGGATTTATCCGACCCGAGTTTTGCGGGCTTGATAAATCAAGCCCCTACACTAAATCTAGTCAGCTAGTCTACTAGAATTCCAATCTGCCAGTCAATTTAACATTTATTTTGTTCATTTAAATACTTTTTCTCTAATGATAGTCTGGCTTCTTTTGGGACCTACAGATACTATAACTACTTTAGTTTTTACCAATTCTTCTATTCGATTAATATATGCCTTTAATTGTCGGGGAAATTCTTCATATTTAGTTATCTGAGAAATATCTCCTTTCCACCCTTCCATCTCTTCATATACCGGGATACAGTTCTCTAAGATCTCTAAATTAACCGGAAATTCTTTTATTGTTTCTCCATTATATTTATAAGAAGTGCATATCTTAATCTTGTCAAAATCACTTAGGACATCTATCTTAGTTAAAACCATGCTATCCATCCCATTAATTCTGACTGCGTAGTTTACTAATACCGCATCGAACCAACCACATCTTCGAGGCCTTCCGGTAGTTGCTCCAAATTCTCCCCCTTTTTGACGGGTAAATTCTTCCAATTTCCCCTGCATTTCCGTGGGGAAAGGACCTCTCCCTACTCTAGTTGTATAAGCTTTGGTTATTCCCATAACTCTGTCTATCTTAGTAGGACCTACGCCTGTTCCAATGCAGGCTCCGCCGGCTGTTGGATTTGAGGAAGTTACATAAGGAAAAGTCCCATGATCAACATCTAAGAGAGTTCCTTGAGCACCTTCAAATAATATTTTTTTATCTTCATTGATTGCCTGATTTAGATATAGGGAAACATCTGTGACGTATTTTTTTAGCAATTGACCATATTCCCCATATTTTTTTAAAATGTCCTTCTTTTCCTGATTAGATATTTTAAGTTCATATAATTTTTCAAAAATATTATTATTTTCGTTTAAATTAGCTTCTAATTTTTTTGATAAAGATTTTTCATCGATCAAATCAATCATTCTTATACCGGTGCGAGCAATTTTATCTACATAGGCTGGACCAATACCTCTTTTGGTTGTACCTATTTTATCTTTCCCTCTTTTCATTTCTTTTATCTCATCCAAGGTTTTATGATAAGGCAAGACAACATGGGCTTTAAAATCTATCAATAAATTGTCATCGATTTCTATGTTTTTTTTCTTTAAATTTTCTATTTCCTGCAATAAAGCTTCCGGATCTATCACCACTCCGTTACCGATAAGACATTTTACCCCTTTATGTAAGATACCAGAAGGTATAAGGTGAAAGACAAATTGTTTATCTCCCTTTACTACCGTATGACCCGCATTGCAGCCCCCTTGATATCTAACAATAATGTCTGCTTCCTCGGAAAGCAGATCAGTTATTTTACCTTTTCCTTCATCTCCCCATTGAGATCCAACTACTACTAATGTAGACATATGTTTTTAATACTCATCCTTTCGTATTTTTTGGGATATTTACCATTTAACCAATTGACCGATTAGCCGATTCACCAATTTACCAATTAAGATAAAATTACAAGATGCAAAATACAAAAAACAGGTGGAACACCAGTACCAAGAGGTTAGATGATAATTCTATATTTCTTTTCCTTTCTTTTCTTAACTCGATACTCGATACGGTTTTTACTCCCATTCGATCGTTGCGGGTGGTTTTGAACTTATATCATAAACCACACGGTTAATTCCTTTAACCTCATTGATAATTCTATTAGATATCTCTCCTAATATCTTGTATGATATTTTAACCCAATCAGCAGTCATACCATCACTACTGTTTACAATCCTTAAAGCAAGAACAAAATCATAGGTTCGAATATCTCCCATCACTCCTACCGTCTTTATCGGGAGCAGAATACCAAAAGATTGCCAGACCTTTTTATATAAGTTATTCTTTTTTATTTCCTGCTTAATTATCTCATCTGCTTCTCTTAAAATATCTAATTTCTTTTCATCGACCGAACCAATTACTCTGATAGATAATCCCGGCCCAGGGAAAGGTTGTCTCCAGATTACCTCTTCGGGAAATTTTAGCTTTTTTGCTATTTTTCTCACTTCATCCTTAAACAGATATTTTAAAGGCTCCAGGACTTTTAGTTTCATTTCCTCAGGCAATCCACCTACATTATGATGAGACTTAATCTTTGAAGAAAGACCTTCTAAAGAAATACTCTCTATTACATCGGGATAGAGAGTCCCTTGTAATAAATATTCTACCTCACCGATGTCTTTTGCCTTCTCCTCGAATACTCGGATAAATTCTTCCCCAATGACCTTTCTCTTTGCCTCAGGGTCACAGACGCCTTTCAGTCTCTTAAAAAATCTCTCAGAGGCATCAACATAAATTAAATCTATTTTAAAATTGTCTTTAAATCTTTTTTGTACTTCTTCTGCTTCTCCCTTTCTTAATAGGCCATTATTAATAAAAATACAATATAGCTGATTGCCAATAGCCTTGTGAGTTAATGCTGCTGCTACCAATGAATCTATCCCTCCACTTACGCCAGCTACTACCTTTTCTTTACCTACTTTTTCTTTAATCTCTTTTACAGATTGTTCAATAAATGATTCCAAATTCCAACTCGGCTTACACTGGCATACCTTGTAGAGAAAATTCTCAAATATCTTTTTTCCTAAAGAAGTATGAGTAACTTCAGGATGAAATTGGATTCCATAAATTTTCTTCTCTCTATTTACCATGGCGGCAACTTTTGTATTTTCGCTATGAGCGATGGCTTTAAAATTTAGAGGAAGATCTTCTATCAAATCCTGATGACTCATCCAACAAGCAGCTTCTTTAGGAAATCCATAAAAAATATCCTCTTTATTACCTAAAACAACCTTAACCCTGCCATATTCTGCCTGAGATGTTTTTATCACTTTCCCTCCTAAAAACTGGGCAATTAGCTGAGCACCGTAACAAATTCCTAATATCGGTATACCTAATTCAAATATCTTTTTATCACACACTGGCGCTTGGGCTTCATATACACTTGCTGGCCCTCCGGAGAGGACAATTCCTTTAGGCGGATCCTGTTGGATTTTTTCCAAGTCAACAGAATAAGGAAGTATTTCCGAATAAACCTTAGCTTCTCTTATTCGTCTGGCAATTAATTGAGTATATTGTGAACCAAAATCTAAAATTGCAATCCATTCTTTCCGTTTTTCTTTTTTCAAACAAATCCCTCCGGCTTATGTTTTTTAATTTTTATAAAATACTCTATAATATTTTAATAATCCGCTTACATAAAAAGGAAATTCCTATCCAATTGATTCATTCACAGTAATAATTATAACACATCTTCAATTTGTAACCACAGTAATTTAATATTTTTTAAATTATTTTTTAAAAAAAGAAGGATTTTTTAAATTTATGTAGTAAGTAGTAATAAGAATAATAAAGTTAAAAATATGTTAAAATTTTCTAATAACAAATAATAAATTCACCTAATAGAATATAACAATCTGTATGAAGGTAGGGGGAGAAGCCTTTTCTTTTTTTTAGAAAAGGTGCCGAAGGTGTACGATGTGTATGCATTTAAACTCTCAGGCAAAAGGACCCTTACCGGACAGAACTCTGGAAAGTTTTTTAATAAACACCGAAGGGGCAATTTCCCATGCTGGAAAAAATCTCTCAGGTAAAAAGACAGGGTAGGAATAATACAATAGATTCCTATACTGTCTTTTTTTTATTTTCAAAATAAAACAGTAAAAAATAAAAATCATGGAGGAATGTAAATGAAATCAGATTTACAGATTGCTCAAGAAGCTAAATTAAAACCGATTACTGAAATTGCCGCATCAATCGGGATTAAAGAAGAAGAATTAGACCTCTACGGAAAATATAAAGCCAAGGTCTCCCCCGATATCCTAAAGAGACTTAAAGATAGACCTCAAGGCAAATATATTGTAGTAACTGCTATCACCCCTACCCCCTTAGGCGAAGGTAAGACGGTAACTTCTATCGGGTTAGGCCAGGGTCTGGCTAAAATAGGTAAGAAAGTAATTAATACTTTAAGGGAACCATCTATGGGTCCGGTCTTCGGGATTAAAGGAGGAGCAGCCGGTGGAGGATACTCTCAGGTAGTTCCTATGGAAGACCTTAATCTTCACTTTACCGGAGATATCCATGCCGTAGGAGCAGCTAATAACTTACTCTGTGCTATGTTAGATACTCATCTACAAAAGGGTAACAAATTAGGAATAGACATCCATAATATCAATATCAACCGGGTAGTAGACATCTCTGATCGAGCACTTCGCCACATCGTAATTGGTTTAGGAGGAAAAACTAACGGTATCCCCCGCGAGACTGGTTATGATATCACTGTAGCCTCAGAAGTTATGGCTATCCTCTCTTTAGCTACTAATGTCTTTGATCTTCGAGAAAGATTGGGCCGGATGACCGTAGCCTATACCACAGATGATAAACCGGTAACTGCCGAAGACCTAAAGGCAGCCGGAGCCATGACTGTTCTCCTAAAAGATGCTCTAAAACCTAATCTCATCCAGACTTTAGAACACGGAGTCTGTTTTATGCACTGCGGCCCCTTTGCCAATATTGCCCATGGCAATAATTCAGTTTTAGCCGACCTGATTGCCTGCAAATTAGCTGATTATGTAGTAACCGAATCAGGATTCGGTGCAGATATGGGTTTCGAGAAGATGTGTAACATAAAGTGCCGCACCAGCGGCCTGAAAGTAGATGCAGCAGTAATAGTCTGTTCTATCCGCGCTCTTAAGATGCACGGTGGTGCTATAAAAGTAGTAGCCGGGAAACCATTAGACCAAGAAACATTAGCCCGGGAAGATCTTGACTCAGTAGCTAAAGGTTGTGAGAATTTAGAAAAGCAGATAGAAAATGTTACCATCTTCGGGGTACCGGCTGTAGTAGTTATTAATAGATTTACCACAGATACACCCGCGGAAATTGAACTGGTAAAACAAAAGGCTTTAACTGCCGGAGCAACCTCTGCGGTTACCCATGAAGTCTGGGCTAAAGGAGGAGAAGGAGGAATAGAATTGGCCGAAGCCGTAGTAGAAGCCACCAAAAAACCTAATCACTTTCATTACCTCTATACCTTAGATATGTCTATCAAAGAGAAGATTGAGACCATCGCCACCAAGATCTACGGGGCAGAGGGAGTAGATTATGCTCCTTTAGCCGAGAAGAAAATCAAACTCTTTACCCAGGTAGGTTTCGATAAACTCCCTATCTGTATGGCTAAGACTCATCTTTCTTTATCTCATAAGCCTTTAGTTAAAGGCAGACCCCGTCATTTCCGTATACCAGTAAGAGATGTCAGGGCATCAGTAGGAGCAGGATTCTTATATCCTCTTTTGGGAACAATGATGACTATGCCAGGATTGCCTTCCGTACCGGCAGCTACTAAAGTAGATATCGATGAGAATGGGAATACGGTGGGATTGTTCTAAATTAGTATATAGTATCTGGTATTTAGTATATAGTAAAGAAATAGTACGATAGAAATTTGAAGTCAGAAGATAGAAAATAAACATAGTGCGTACTGAGTATTGCGTGAAGAAAATCAGAAGTTAGGAGTAGGGGCACGATGTATCGTGCCCCTACAAAATTTTAAAACAGTGAATAGCATAATGTAGGGGCTTGATTCATCAAGCCCACAATAAGGACGGGTCGGATAAATCCGACCCCTATAATCTAATACTAATGGTGTAAACGGATATCGACCAAAAACTATTTCAAGGAGGTGATAATTGAAAGTAATTAGAAAGCAGTATTAAAATGAAATTTGATTAAAATCATTAAATAAAAAAACGAGTGGAGGGAAAATATCAAATGAGTAACAAAGTTATAGAGAATCTATATTATACCAAAAGTGATGAATGGCTGAAGGTAGAAAATGATATTGGAACAATAGGAATTACTGATTACGCCCAAGATCAGCTTGGGGATATCGTATATTTAGAAAAAGTAGAAAAAGGTAAAAAATTAAAGCAAGGTGAAACTCTTACTACCATTGAATCGGTTAAAGCTGTATCTGATGTGAAAACTCCGATAGCCGGTGAAGCAATCGAAGCAAACACAAAAGTTATTGAGGATGCTTCTATTATCAACCAAGATCCTTACAAAGAAGGATGGATTGCTAAAATAAAGATAGAAAATAAAGATGAATTAAAAAATATGATGAGTGCACAAGAATATTCTGAATATAGAAAAGAATAATAAAAAAGAATAGAGGTATAATAAAATGAGATACATCCCAAATACCGAAGAGCAAAAAAAGGAGATGTTAAAAGAGATTGGAGTTTCTTCCTTTGAAGAATTAATTAAAATTATTCCTCAAGGTCTCAGGTTGAAAAAAAGATTAAATATTCCAGAAGCAATGTCAGAAAGTGAATTAGAAGATAAAATTCAGCATATTGCTCAAAAAAATTCCAACTTCTTTTTAATGAAGCCTTTGGTAGGTGCCGGTGCCTACCGACATTATATTCCAGAAGCAGAAAAATTTCTCTTGCAAAGAGAAGAATTTTGGACCTGCTATACCCCATATCAACCTGAACTGAGTCAGGGAACCTTACAATCAATATTTGAATACCAGAGCTACATTTCCCGGCTTACCAAGATGGAGGTAATAATTCCTTCTATCTATGACGGTGCTTCCGCTACTGCCGAAGCAGCTTTGATGTCTTTAAGATTAACTCATAAAAACAAAATAATTGTTTCAAATTTGCTACATCCGCACTACCGAGAAACACTCAAAACCTATTTAGCGCCTCATGAACCAGAAATTATCGATTTACCTTATAATGATGGCTTGGTTGATATAAAAAAATTAAAGGCCTTGATTGACGAAGATGTAGCGGCAGTTATTATTCAAAGTCCCAATTTCTTTGGGGGCATAGAAAATATGGCAGAAATTTCCGAAATAGTGCATTCTAAAAGTGTACTGTTAATCAACGTAATTGTAGAAAGTATGTCCCTGGGAATTTTAAAAGCTCCTGGTGAAATGGGGGCTGATATCGTAGCTGGTAATGCCCAATCTTTTGGAATGGATTTAAACTATGGCGGTCCCTACAATGCCTATTTAGCCACCAAAAAGCAATACATCAGGCAGCTTCCCGGAAGAATCATAGGAGAAACAGTCGATGTGGACGGAAAAAGGGTTTTTGTAATGACTATGCGGGCACGGGAACAGGATATAAGGAGAGAAAAAGCAACTTCTAACATTTGTACCAACCATAATTTAAACGTTATTGCTGCTAATATTTATCTTTCTCTTATGGGCACTGAAGGTCTTTATCAACTTTCTTTTCTAAATACTAAATCTGCCCATTATTTAGAAAAACTATTATTAAAATCCGGGAAATTTGAAAAAGCGTTTAATTATCCCTTCTACAATGAATTTTTACTAAAAAGTAAAGAAAACATATCCACCATTAACAAAAAATTATTAGAAAATAATTTTATTCCTCCTCTTAAGATTTGTGAATTTTATCAGGCGGATAATCTAAAAAATGTTTTACTCTTTGCAGTAACTGAAACATTAAACAGGGATGATTTAAATAAAGCTGCTAAGATTCTTTCGGAATAAGGAGGAAAAAATATGAAATTAATATTTGAAAAAAGTATAAAAGGTAGAGATGGTTATTCACTACCCCAAGATTTATTTAACGAGATTAAAATCGAAGAATGTTTACCTGAATATGCTATTAGTAAGGATAAAAAATTACTTAGTGAAATATCGGAAGTAGATGTTGTTCGACACTTCACCAAACTTTCTAAATTAAATTATGGCCTTGACGATGGTTTCTATCCCTTAGGTTCGTGCACCATGAAGTATAATCCTAAAATTAATGAAAAGCTGGCCTCGCTAAGTAATTTTGTGTATGCTCATCCCCTGGCCCCTGAAGAAACAGTTCAGGGTTGTTTAGAGATTGTCTATAACTTAAATAAACTACTCTGCGAAATAACCGGCATGGATGAATATACTATGGCCCCTGCTGCTGGTGCCCATGGAGAATTAACCGGGAATCTTATTATGAGAAAATATTTTGTAGATCGCGGAGACCTCCGGCATAAAATGCTAATCCCTGATTCCGCTCATGGTACTAATCCTGCTTCAGCCGCAATGTGTGGGTTTCAAGTTGTGGAAGTAAAATCAAATGAAAAAGGAACCGTTGACTTAAAAATATTGGCTGAATTGATGGACGAAGATACGGTCGGATTAATGTTAACCAATCCTAATACCGTAGGATTATTCGATGAAGGAATAGAAGAAATTGAAAAGATTGTCCATGATAAAGGTGGTCTGCTCTATTATGATGGAGCTAACCTTAACGCTTCCCTGGGAATCATCAAGCCCGGAGATGCCGGATTCGATGTTGTTCATCTTAATCTGCATAAAACTTTTTCTACTCCCCACGGAGGAGGTGGACCCGGTGCTGGAGTAATCGGAGTAAAGAAAGACCTTATCCCTTACCTTCCCACTCCCAATGTTGCTTTTGATCCTGAACGAAAGAAATATTATCTATTAGATGCGGGAGAAAAAAGTATTGGCATGGTAAGGGCATTCTGGTCTAATTTCTCGGTGTTGCTTAAAACTTATACCTGGATTCTTAGTATGGGTCCTGATGGTCTTTTTAATGCTTCGGAAACCAGTATAATCAATGCCAATTATGTATTAGCTAAGCTAAAAAAGTATTATAAACCTGCTTATGACCGTTATTGTGGACATGAATGTACGGTTACTGGAAGAGAGTATAAAAAATATGGGGTGAAAACCTTGGATATTGCCAAAAGAATAATGGATTATGGTATGCATCCACCTACTATCTATTTCCCCCATTTTGAACCTTACGCTGAAGAAACTATAATGGTGGAACCAACTGAATCAGAAAGCAAGGAAATGCTGGATAAATTCGTTGATATTATGATAAAAATCTCTGACGAAGCCAAGACAAACCCTGAACTATTGACCACTGCTCCTCATAATACTCCCATTAGAAGGACTAATGATGCCCTGGCTGTAAAGAGAGCAATTTTGACTTATGATGATGAATTAAAACTGAAAGATGAATTAAATTATCAAGAAAAAGATATTAATTTTTAACCAGGAGGTTTTAAAGATGGAAGAACAAGAACTATTATTAACTCCTCTCCATGAGGAACACTTAAAATTAAAAGCACGGATGATACCCTTTGATGGTTTTGATATGCCGGTCCAGTACACGGGTATTATAGAAGAACATTTTGCAGTAAGAGATAAAATTGGCATCTTTGATGTATCTCATATGGGAGAAATTGAACTTAAAGGTAAAGATGCCCTTCCCTTCGCTGATTATCTGTTAACCAATTCGGTAATAAATTTAAAAGATGGAGATATAAAATATTCTCCCTTATGTTATCCTCACGGAGGTCAGGTCGATGACCTCTTCGTCTATAAGGTACGGGACGATTTTGTACTCTTAGTAGTAAATGCCTCGCCCCATTACTCTATCAAAGATTACGACTGGATTGTCAAAAATAAAGGTGATTTTGATGTAGATATTACCAATAAAAGTAAAGAATACGGAGAAGTGGCAGTCCAAGGCCCCGACTCTATAAAACTTTTAGAACCTTTGGTAAAGGCAGATATTTCTCTTAAAGAGTTAAAACGCTTTAAGTTTATTTTTGGCGAACTCTTTGGTAAGAAGATTCTTATCTCAAGAACTGGGTACACCGGAGAAGACGGCTATGAAATTTACACCTTTAAATCTGAAGATATCATAGATATCTGGCAGGGTATTCTTAAAGAGGGTGAAAAATATGGTTTAAAACCGTGTGGATTAGGATGTAGAGACACTACTCGGTTTGAGGTCTGTTATTGGCTTTATGGTAATGATATTGATGAAACCGTTAATCCTTTGGAAAGCGGTCAGAGTTGGACGGTAAAGTTGGATAAAGAATATTTTATTGGAAAAGACGCTTTAGTTAAAATAAAGGAAAAAGGAATTAGCAGAAAATTAGTGGGACTTTACATTCCTCAAGGTGGTATCCCTAGAAATAAAATGGAAGTAAAGAAAAATGGCAAAAAAATCGGATATATTACCACAGGAAATTATTGTCCATCCCTAAAAAAAGTGTTTGCCCTGGCAATTATTGACCTTCCTTTTACTGAAAAAGGTAGTAAGGTGGATATTGCCATTAGAAATAAAGAGGTTGAAGCAGAAGTTGTGGGGACACCTTTTTTACCACCATTCAATAAAAGATAAGAAAAAACAATTAAATACAATTATTTTTAAAAAAAAGAAGGATTTTAAACTATTCACGTAGAATACTATATTATTAGGTAAAACAATAAAAATGCTCCCTGCTAAAATATTCTTAGAGAAAGTGAGGTGGTTTTTATAAATATCAAAAAAATAATCTTAAAGGAGGTAACGCCATAAAAAAATATTTATAATAACTTTAATTATCTTTTTATCATAATCGTTAAACAGTTTTTTAATCCTAAAAAAATTAAAAGGAGATTTATAATGACTGCTATAATGGATTTTATAGGCGTTCTGGATAATTTTGTCTGGGGTCCGCCTATGATGATAATGTTAGTAGGAACAGGAATATTCCTTACTATTAGATTAGGTTTCCCGCAATTTAAACATACCAGTTATGCCTTGAAACTTATCTTTAAGGGTGCATTAAAAAAAGACTCATCTGAAAAGGAAGAAGGAGAAATCAGTCCTTTCCAGGCACTTACTTCAACACTTGCTGCCACAGTAGGAAACGGTAATATAGCCGGAGTAGCCACCGCAGTAGCCGCCGGTGGACCTGGAGCATTAGTGTGGATGTGGCTTACTGCCTTGGTTGGAATGTGTACCAAAATGTGTGAAGCTACCCTGGGAGTAAAATACAGAATCAAAGATAAAGACGGAGCATTTGCCGGTGGTTCGATGTATTTTATCCAAAAGGGTTTAGGACAAGGATGGCTGGGTTGGCTCTTCGCCTTTTTCGGTGCAATCGCTGCTTTTGGTATTGGAGATGCGGTTCAGACCAATTCTATGGCTCTGGTAGGCAATAGTGTTTTTAACATACCAACGTGGTTAACAGGTGCCGTCTTAACTTTTTTAGTTTTTATAGTCGTAGTCGGAGGAATTAAAAGAATCGGTGAAGTTACCGAAAAATTAGTTCCCACCATGGCAATTTTTTATATTCTCGGCGCCTTGATTATCATCATCGCTAAAATCAATATGCTCCCCTGGGCACTCGGAGAAATATTTAAATCCGCCTTTACCGGAAGAGCTGCTTTTGGTGGATTTGCCGGAGCTACCGTAGCTCAAGCCATGAGGTTTGGTGTGGCAAGAGGAATATTCTCTAACGAAGCTGGTTTGGGTAGCGCAAGCATGGCTCATGCTGTTGCCAAGACCCCTCATCCTGCTCGTCAAGGAACCATTGCTATGGTCGGAGTTCTGATTGATACTTTAATTATTTGTTCTATGACCGGTATTGTGATTGTTATGACCGGTTCATTGGAAACTGGTCTTACCAGTACTGCCCTTACCGCTCATGCTTTTGCTTCTGTTTTAGGAGGAGTAGGAGGACCTATTGTTGCCATTGGTTCTTTATTGTTTGGTTATTCTACCATTATAACCTGGTGTTACTATGGACAACAATGTGCTCGTTACATTTTCGGACCTATTGTAGTTAAACCTTATGCCTGGCTTTTTGTTATAGTTGCCTTTTTAGGCGCTATAGCAAAAGTTCCTTTTATCTGGTTGCTTACTGATATGCTTAATGGAGCAATGGCTATTCCTAACTTAATTGGTTTACTCTTCTTAAGTGGTGTAATGGCAAAAGAATTAAAAGACTATTTCTCTAACCCAGAATTGTTAGGCCGCTAGAATAAAAATATTTTAAAAAATGGCATCTTGGTTAAAAATCAAGATGCCATTTTTTT